>JAPLCR010000036.1 GCA_026392135.1 Armatimonadota bacterium | reverse complement strand
TTGCTTGCAGATATTCCGTTCTGGAAGCGTCGTACTCTTGCTGACTGAGGTGAATGTCTCCGTCTAACTCTATACCTAGACAGTATTCTGGTATACAGAAGTCCAGAATCGCCCTGCCTACTGGAAACTGCCGCCGAACCTCATACCTCTCCAACCCTCTACCCTTTCCGCAAACACGTCGCGCCCTTCCTGCCCCGCCCTCTTCGCCCTTTCCCGTAGCGTATACGTTGACGACTTTTTCAGCACCGTTATCTCGTTTATCGTCTTCTGTATCCGCTCCTCCACTTGAGTGATTTTCAGCAGGAGTCGGCGTAGTTTTGCGGCTATCCCTTCAGAGGGCGCGGATTCGGCATCGCCTTCCGACTCGCGAAGCATTTCGCGCAAGCGGGCTTCGTCTCCTGCTTCATACGCCGCTAGAACTTCTTTGAATTTCGCTTCTGCCTTTGCGTCGCCGGGGTTGAAGTCGGGATGATATTTTCGGGCGAGAGTGCGGTAGAGTTTCTTGAGGTCGCCAGAAGGGATGACCTCCGGCTTGTCCATCTTGGCTTGATTCTCATTAGCCTCTCGTTCGGTCTCTTCTGCGTGTGCCTGAGCCTCTTCCGCCTGTTTCTGCACTGTCGAGTCTTGAGGATTCTGACGAGCGAGGAGGGCGGCGATACGCGCTTGGATAGCGTATAGTTCGGCGTAGTATCTCCCCACCTTACCAAGATAGAGGCTCTCGAACCCCCGCAGCTCGATTTGCAGATTCATCAAGTCCAGTTCACGCTGTTCTAACTCCGTCTCCATGCGGGCGAGTTGAACTTCCTTCTCTTTCGCTTCCCGCTCTTCCGCAGGTTCAACAGCGGCAAGTTCTTTCCCTGTGGGTTGGATACCGCCATCCCTACGCTTTCGAGAGTTCTGATATTTTTTGATGAAGTTGGATAGAAACATCGGGCATCGTCTCCTACGCTGAATTCATCTCAGAGATGGGAGGGGCGACTGTGTACCTTCCCCTGCTATTATGTCTCTAGCCCTTTACGGCAGCCTCACAGGCACGTCTTTGTCCCAAGTCAGTTAGACTAAACAATCTCTCTGACCACCTTGTAGGCAAGTCCTTCTCCCGAATCGGGAGTAAGGATGCCCGAAGGGCAGGATGAGGGACGCTATTTTGCCTCTTCGGGGCTATGCTCTCGAAGCCAACCACGCAAAGGAACGTCCTCGTCTGTCGGAGAGAAGAAGCCGTTGCAGTTCACGCCCCACCCCAGCAACTGACGTTGTATGGGGCTAGAGGACTCCCACAGCGTCTGCACCGTCATGTTGTCCTTCGTGCGTATCCAGCGGTAGCCGTACCCATAAAACAGAACTTTACGAGTCACGTCTGACCAGTTAGGTGTAGCAGTATGCCAAATTCGGCGATCAAAAATCACGGCAGTCCCCGCGTTCACACAGACAGGTATCGCGCCGTCGGGTTGACCTAATCCTCCAACTGGACGCTCTAGTGTGTCTTGCAGATGGCTACCGGGTATCACCCAAAAGTTCCCTCTGTCCGCTTCGGAAGCATCCGATAAAAAGTACGCTACTTTGATAGAGAGGCGCGGGCGCGGATGACACTCAATCTCTTGATTGACGCGCCCGCTGTCCTGATGCCAACCGAAGGTCTTATCGTCCTGCCCTC
>JAPLCR010000189.1 GCA_026392135.1 Armatimonadota bacterium | reverse complement strand
GGAACCTGCGACAACTGGATCGCCTTGTTAGATAAACTCATTGTATTTTTGGTATTTGCAATAGTGGTCACGCTGACGGTTCCGCTCTGTAGCTACCTCTATCAGTAATCACTTTAGGTGGGTCAAGGAGGGCACACCTAAGCGAGTAGGAGGCTCTCCCAAATTACTCAATTTCCTCTCGTTTGATACTACGCAAGCATAAACTCTCTACGCTTCGGGGGACGGAAACTCCGTCCCCCTTTTTTTGTTTTGGTATCTACCGTTTCAGGCTTCTATTCAGTGTAGTGAGGTGTGCGGAGTGGGCATGGCAAATCGCAATCGCGAGCGCATCCGCCGCGTCGTCGGGCTTAGGGATTTGCGGTAAGCCGAGCAGTTGTTTCACCATTATCTGTATCTGCCGCTTCTCAGCCCCGCCGTACCCCGTCACTGCCAGCTTGACCTCCACAGGGCGGTACTCGAAGCAGGGTATCTGCCGCTGAACCGCCGCCAGCATTATCACCCCTACCGAACGCCCTACAGTAAGGGCAGTGGTTACGTTGTTCCCAAAGAAAAGTTTTTCCAGAGCCAGCACCTCCGGCTCGTACTCATCTAAGAGAGCGTTCAGTCGATTGTAGATGGTATGTAGACGCTCCTCTATAACGTCCTCTTTCGGCGTAGTGATAGCCCCATAAGTAATGTGCTTGAGTACACTCCCCTTCTTCTCTAACACGCCGTACCCTGTCGTCGCCGTGCCGGGGTCAATACCTATAATAATCAAGGTTTACTCCTCTTGAGAGAGCGCGGCGGGGGGCGTAGCGCGTCCAATCACGCTCACCAACGCCAACAGGGTCATTACGTAGGGGAGGCAGTCCAGCAGAAACGGGCTAGTCCACTCCACCCCAAGCCAGTTTAGGTGATACTGGTTTATCTGTAGTTGCGTTTGCAGGGCGTAGAAGAAGCCGAAGAAGAGTGCCCCGCCCGCCGCCCCTAGCGGGTTCCACTTCCCAAAGATGACCGCCGCCAGCGCGACATACCCTTTCCCCGCCGACATATCGCTTGTAAAGGTGTGCGCGTCCGCCATAGAGAGGTATGCCCCCGCGATAGAGGCGCATATCCCTGAAAGCATAACCGCCATGTAGCGCGGCAATATCGGCGAAATACCCGCCATTCTTGCGCTCTCTGGGTTCTCTCCAACGGCGCGAAGGCGTAGCCCGAACTTCGTCTGTTGGAGCGTGAAGACCAACAGGAACGGCAGAACAGCGGCGAGGCTTAGAAAGAGGTTGGGAGAGAGCCCCGCGATGTGGTCGCCTTGCGGAAAGAGGCGAAGCGCGAGGTAGCGCGTTGCACCCGCTATCAAAAGGTTCAGCCCCAATCCGCTGACGACGGGGTTCATCCGCGCCTTTTGTGTAAAGAAGGCGTGTAGCAGCCCGAACAAAGCCCCAGCAACTACGACCGCGAGTACGCCCATAAAGACGGAGTGTAGCCCAAAGTAGAAGCCGACAAACGCCCCCAACAGTATAAAACCCTCCAGCGCGATATTCACCACACCGGCGCGTTCCGACAGCACGCCCCCCATAGCCGCCAACGCGAGAGGCGTTGCATTGAAGAGGGTTGAGGTCACAAGCGCCATAAGCCAGCCGTTACCCATCCTTCCACCCCTCCTCTGCTAGAACTAGAGGCTTTTTGCTCTCTGCACGTCGGAACCGCAAGCCCACTAGCAGAACAATTATCGCCTGCACCACCACCGCAATCGTCTTTGGCACATCTGTCTGTATCTGCATAAAGTTCGCGCCGTTGCCCAACGCCCCGAAAAACGATGCGCTCAACACAATACCAAAAGGGTGGCTTCCTCCCAGTAGCGCGACAGCGATGCCATCGAATCCGTAGTCTCCGGCGGTTCCCTGCACAAAGCGGTGATGAATTCCCATCACCTCCAACGCCCCCGCTACACCCGCCAACGCCCCCGACATCGCCATCGTCTTAATGAGTATCTTTGAAACAGGAATCCCCGCCGTTCGCGCCGCCTCCGCGCCAAGCCCAACCGCTCTTATCTCGTACCCTAGCGCGGTGCGCCATAGCAGAAACGCCACTCCAACCGCCGCCGCTACCGCCAACAGTAACCCAACCGTCAAGGAGCTTTGCGCTACAATGGGAGTCAACCAAGCCGATTTCGCGATAAGCCCCGTCTGCGCCGCCATATTGGAGGGGTTGGGGTCTTTCAAGTTGTGCATCGCGAGATAGTTTGCAAGGTTGATGGCGATATAGTTCAGCATTATCGTAGAGAGCACTTCGTGTACGCCGCGCTTCGCCTTGAGGTATCCCGCTAACGCCCCCCATAGCCCGCCGGCGACTGCGCCCGCCAAAAGAGTGAGGGGGACGTGCGCCCAGTGAGGCAGACTCCCCGCGACAGGTTTTAGCGAACCGTTCGCCCCGATAGCCCCCACAAACGCCGCCGTCATCGCGCCGAGCGTCATCTGCCCTAGCGCCCCGATATTGAACAGCCCAGCGCGAAGCCCCAGCGCAATCGCTAACCCGCAAAAGAGGAGCGGGGTTATCGTCGCGAGGGTCTGCGCGAAGGTGTAGGGGCTAAAGTTCCCCTGCCAACTCCCGATATAAAAGCCTCTGTCTGAGAGGTTGATAGGCTTGCCAGAGCGAATACCCGTCGCTCCCTCCGCCAGTGCCTGATAACACTGCAACGGGCTATATCCGCTCATTTTCAACAGAACGCCCACAATAATAAACCCCGCCAAGATGCTCAAAACAGCGCGAAAAAGGTTGGACTGACTATTTAGGGAGAGTTTCACGCCTCCGTCCCTCCTGCCTTGGCACCTGTCATCCATGCGCCAATCTCTTCAGGAGTCGCTTGCGCGGTAGGGAGTACCGTCACTATTTTACCGTTGAACATTACGGCAACTCGGTCAGAGAGTTGGAGTATCTCCTCTAAGTCGAGCGAAAAGAGAAGTATTCCTAGCCCCTCCCGCCGCGCCTGTTCCAGTGTGCGATATACAAAACGAGCGGCTTCCACGTCAAGCCCTCGTGTGGGTTGGCAGGCGACAAGGAGTTTGGGAGCGGACTGTATGGCGCGGGCGACCACGATTTTCTGCTGATTGCCTCCCGATAGGCTTCGCGCTGGTATCAACGCGCCGAGTTCTGAGATGCGGACATCGTACTGCTGTATCATGGCGACTGTGTGGGCGGTCATAATGGGGGGGTGTATGAGGGTTCCGCCACCCCAGTTGGCTTCTCGGTGGTGTCCGAGCGTGTAGTTTTCCGTGACGCTAAAGTCGAGTATCATACCGCTACGGTGACGGTCTTCAGGGATGTAGGCTACTCCCTTTTGGTAGCGTTGCGCGACGGTATCGTCTGTGATTTCGGAGCCTTCAAGAAATATCTTGCCGATTGAAACGGTTTGCAGACCGAGTATCGCCTCCGCCAAATCGCGCTGACCGCTTCCGTCTACCCCTGCCACTCCCACAATCTCGCCGTGCATCAGTTCCAGAGTCGCCGACTTCACGACCTCTACCCTTCTGCTGTTTCGCACTGTCACCCCTTCGATTTGCAGGAGTGGACTGCCCGACACTGCGGGGCGCGTAGCCGCCCACGTATCTCCCGCATACCCCTCTGTCTCCGTCACGTCGCCAAATGGAATGAGCGGCTGACCTGCGCTATTCAAGCGCGCGCCAATCATGCAGTGAAGGAGTTCCGCTTCGTTGGTTTCGGCGGTGATGAAGTCTCCAGCATTTTGACCAGCGCGAAGCACAGTCACGGCGTGACTATGCGCCATCACTTCGCGGAGTTTGTGGGTCACAAAGAGAACCGTCGTTCCCTTCTCTACAAGGTTTCTCAGCAGAGTAAAGAGCGATTCCGCCTCTTGCGGGGCGAGGGTTGCGGTGGGTTCGTCTAAGAGGAGGATATTCGCCCCCCGGTAGAGGGCTTTGAGGATTTCGACCTTCTGTTGCGCCGCGATGGAGAGGGTATCGGCGCGTTGGTTCACATCGAGAGACGCTATCTGTAACTGATTCGCGAGTTCGTGTATGCGCGTTATCGCCGCTCTACACTTGAGAACGCCGCCAAAGCCTGTCGGCTCTGCGCCCAGCAGCACGTTTTCCAGAACGGTAAGCGCAGGAATGAGCGCGTAGTGCTGGCTGACCATGCCGACCCCGTTGCGAATCGCGTCGGCGGGAGAGTGCAGCGACTGCGTGACCTCCTGCCCATGCAAGAACACGCGCCCCGAATCGGGCTGATAGCGTCCGTAGAGGATGTTGAGGAGGGTAGACTTTCCTGCGCCGTTCTCGCCAATGACGGCGTGAAACGCGCCCGCCTGAACCCGCAGGGCGACCTGCTGATTGGCTACCACGCCCGGAAACCGCTTCGTGATGTTCTCCATCCTAACGGCATATTCGGGAGGGCTGTTTGCGTTCATCTCATCTCTGTTTTGGGGAGGGGCGCTCATAAGAAGATTGTACCCGACTTTACTCTCATTCCCTAAAATGAAAGACCTCTTGCGTAAGAGTTCACTCTTTTGGGGATTAGCCGCGAAACACGCGAAAAAAGCACAATGCAACTCCGCCCTAGAGTAGTACCGTAAGCCCTTCTAATCTCAAACCACAAAGACTCCTCTCCTTTGCGAAGGAGAGGTTGGGTGAGGTTATGTGAAGAGCCGCAACCCTAAACTACAGACCTCTCGTGGTGAGTTCGGTCACTTATAGGGAAGGTAGCCTTCCCATCTCCACGGCGTGAACTTGTCTCCAATGAGCGTTTCCAATAACTCCTTAAAAATGCTGTCGCCATTAGAGCTGTTCGCCATCAGTACGAGGGCAATTTTCTTATTGGGGAAGGCGACTACATGGTTCTCCCAGCCATCATCATGCCCCTCTTTGAAATACGCTTTTCCGTAAGGCGTATGAAACAGCCCCCAGCCTAGCCCGTAGGAGAGGCGAATTGCTCTATTTTCATCTGTTGTTTCGAGGGAGGGTGTTGGGAACTGCGTTTTGGAAACTATATGAATATACGGCTTTAGCATTGTCTCTTTCGCCTGTTTGGTCACACCTCTCCCTTGCATTACAGCTTCCATAAAGCGTGCAAAGTCGGCGATAGTCGTATCCATTGAACCTGCGGCACGCACACCAGTACGCTTTTTGTGTCCGAGCGGTTGCTCCTTCTCATCGTAGCCGATAGCGTAGTTATCTTCAAACTGCTTTTCCCACGTCATGCTCGTGCGGGTCATGCCAAAGGGCTTAAAGAGGCTCTCCCGCATCCTATCGCCAACCGAGTGCTTGATAATAGCTTCAATGACGAACTGTAAGAGGTTTATTCCTTCCCCAG
>JAPLCR010000680.1 GCA_026392135.1 Armatimonadota bacterium | reverse complement strand
TCGCCGAGCGGAGACACTCTCTGTGGAGGGGGCGGCGAAATGGGTGGAGGTCGCCCAACACCAGAACACCCTTTTACATCAGAACGCAACAAAAAAGCCTTAGAAGACCTCACGACTACACTGCAAAAAAATCGGTAAGTAACCTGAGAGGTATCGTAAACAAAACGCGCCGACAACGATAACGTTGTCGGCGCGTTTCAAGACAGGGAGTGTAAAGGAGAGTTTTGCTTACTGCGCTCCGACGGCGCGGAGAACGGCGGGGAGCGTTTGGGACAGGATTTTCATGTCTGTCCAGGAAGACATCGTCTCAATATAGAGCAGGTCGAGTTCTACCCAGCGTTCAAAGTTAATTTGGTTGCGTCCGCTTACTTGCCAGATGCAGGTTAGCCCAGGAGTGACGGCGAGGCGCCCTTTCTGATACTGAGTGTACTGCGCCACTTCGGAGGGAATAGGCGGTCGAGGTCCCACAAGGCTCATATCCCCTTTAAGGATATTGAACAGTTGGGGCATCTCGTCAATACTAAATTTGCGAATGAAGCGCCCAAAGGGAGTGATACGAGGGTCGTCTTTGATTTTGAAGACGGGCCCGCTCATCTCATTCAGGTGCAGAATCTCCAATTTACGCTCTTCCGCATCTGTGAACATAGAGCGGAATTTGTAGCACCAGAAGAGTCGTCCCCCACGCCCTACGCGCACTTGCCGAAACAGCACGGGTCCCTTGGAGGTGAGTTTCACCATAAGGGTTGCGAAGAGCATTATGGGCCCGAAGAGTAGCAGGAGGAACGCGCTAATGGCTATATCCATCACCCGTTTAGATTTTGCGTAGGCTACCTCGTGTACCGGAAATCCCGGAGCCAGATAGTCCATCGCGAAACATTTCGGGTCGGTTGTTATTAGCTCTAAGCGTGGTTTTGGGTGAGCCGTAGCCACGTTCTCAGAAACAACGGCTTGGTTAGATTTGGGTGCTATTGTATTCATATCCTTTAACTTGTGCGTCTTGACACTTGTGCTGGACATCGGTTCACTGGTATGCGAGTAGCCTTTACGGAGCAGATATTTCATCTTTGGCTCCCTTCTTTTTAATGTCTCTGTTGCGTGTTTTGTACTCAGAGGCTTCATAAGAAGCGGACTATCCAGCGGCTTTTCCGATAGTGCGGAAGTGGGCGGTGCGGACACACATCTCCTTCGTTTTGCGATAGTTGCATGAAGAACCCTGTCTGTTCTCCTCAACTATATTGTCCCACAGGTCGCCTGCTGTTTACCAAGTACATTATAACACGTATCCTGACTACCTTATTACCCCGCCCTTGTGGAAACTTCCACATTTAGGTGAGCAGTGCCATAAACTGGTACTGATACAGGGGCTTCAGCTCCAATTCAGGGCTTTTATAGTAGTTTGAACGAATCCATTATCGGAATGAGGGAGGAGATTCTTTATTTCTCTGAGGCTTGATGACGCAATACAGGTAAACATACGGTGATGGCGAACAGGGGGAAGAGAAGCAGGTAGTTTAATCGTAACGCAGCAGACAAGCCGTACTCTTTTCCGAGCCATCCCGTCCAGTAGGGCGGGAGCGTGGAGCCGAGCGAGAGCGCCATTGAGAGCGTGCCAGTAATAGCCCCTCGATTCTCTGTAAAATGCTGTGCCCCATAGGCGATGGCGGTAGGGTAGAGTGGTGCGAGGAAGAGGGCGCAAAGAAAGACTCCCGCACCAATCCAGACAATCGAGGTCGGGAAGATTACAAGGGGGTAGACGAGTAGTGCCCCGAATGCGGAGAGCATCAGCGAACGACGATACCCCCACGCGCCCGCCAACGACGCGCCTCCAAACCGCCCAATCGTCAGGGCACAGTAGAATATGGAAAGCATCAACGTGGCGACTTCAGGGGAGTGATTGGTAGATTGCAGAAAAGTCTTTACCCAACCAATTAACACCCAAGCCGCGCCGTTATAAAAAAAGGTGAGGGCGAACAAGAGAAGAATAAGAGGTTGCGTGGAGAGTTGGAAGAGATTACGGCGTGACTTTGATGGAGTGTTCTCAGGAAAGAAGCGTATCGCCGTACAGAGGAGAAACATCGCCAACCACAGGCTACAGGCGGCTCCTAGAACCATGCGCCATGAGATCTGGTGGCGAGAGAGGGTTACGATAATGAGCGGAGAGAGCATCGCGCCGAGGCTGTAGAAGCCATGTAGGTAACTAAGGGCTTTGCTGTGTGCCTTCGTACTGACATCCATCACAAGGGCGTTGACGGTGATAGAGAACGCGCCCTGCGCCATACCCCAAACGAGGTAGCCCGCCACAAACAGTACCCACGAATGACTTAGCATAGCCATCGCCATGCCTAGTGCCGAAAAGAGAGCCGGATAGAGCAAAAAGGGCTTGCGCCCAAGTTTGTCCGACCCTGCACCCGCTAAAAGCCCGCCCGCCAACGCGCCCAGTGAGTTGACGGGAAAGACGATACCTACCGTCGCAAGATTCAGGTGAAAATCGGAGCGAAGG
>JAPLCR010000326.1:4298-14732 GCA_026392135.1 Armatimonadota bacterium | reverse complement strand
CCGCGGAAGGCTTGAACAGCCAGATACAACTCATTAAGGCGAACGCCAGAGGCTATAGAAAGTTTGACAATTTCAGGGTCGCTATTCTCTTCTTTCTTGGAAAACTTGACCTATACCCACACGAAAGCCTATAGACCCATTATCATTATTTGTGGACGATCTAAGGGGTTAAATCCAGAAGGCGAGTAGACCAGTCTCTTCGTCTTTTGCTTGTGCCAGAAATTTGAGAAACTGAACTGCCGTTATGTCAGGAGTGGGGGGAGCATCGATTAGCCCTGATAACACTCTCTGGAGGAGAGGGGCAGAAGGCGAAAATGGGGTGTGGGGTGGGGCAGTACTTCTGACAAGCGCGATACTGCTAGCGAGACCGCGCCGCTCTTGGGGGGTTAGCACGCCTACTAGGCGTTGAGGCTCTTTGTCCCAATCAAGCATATTGAGACCGCCAAACAGCATATCTTCCAGAAGTATGGAGCCTGTATTACCCGCTTCAAATCGATTGAGGAAGGTGATTACTCTCGTAAACTCTCGCCCCACAACGAATGGATCTCCCATACAGCACTGCGTTTCTACCATCTCTTGACGTGCTTGAACAAGAGAAATATCGTTCTCAGCAAACTCTTTTAGCACTTCACGGCTCTCAATATTAAAGGCAAGGGAGCCGAAATCTCTAGGGGCATGGGCATAGCGCAGGAGAGGGCGCATCTCTTTGTAGCGTGGGTAGTCGCAGTGATAGAAGTACCACTGATGGTGTTTAGGCTCACTATCCCATCGCATAAATTTTCTACGTAGTACCCTCATCGAACAGACTCCCTTGCGACTGTCCCTCTGGTAGCCATTGAGAGAGCCTCATGTCTACCCGATAGGTATCTCCTGCAAGAAAAGCGACACCCTCTTGCTCTAGTAACCGCCGTTGTTGTAGATGCAGTTCGGGGCTTCGTTTCGCGATGGGCAGGTAGCCCTTTGCACCAACCACCCTCTGCCAAGGAACATCACGAGGGGCAAAGCGCATTGCGGTTCCAACATCGCGTGCAGTAAGGCGGGCGGCATAGACTTCATCTGCTATCTGTCCGTAAGTCACTACTTTACCGACAGGCACAGAGCGTACAAAATCAAAGACATAAGCGTATCTATCCGTATCGTCCATCTTCGCCTCACCCTCTACTATTGTGGATTAGTGTACCCTGTGCGAATTGCTTATAATACCTATTTCACCTTCCATTTTAACAAAAATGTAATGTGTGTTGGGGGCAATGTAGTGTTGTCTGCTATAATGAGTTAGAAGGTCTTTTAGGAAACCAAGAAAAGTGATGGAAACAACAGAAAACGGAGTGCTACTCGAAACACCGCATCCTCCGCGTAAGGAGAAACTGTCCCGCCGTAAGGCAATAACAAGGGGCTTTTTTGCGCTCACATCCCTTGCCGTGAGTGTTGGAGTAGACGCTTTTGTCATTGAACCCAACCGCCTCACTGTTGACGCTCCTGACATCCACATACCCTCACTTCCCCAAGCTTTTGACGGCTATCGTATTGCTCTCATTGCCGACATTCACTACCCGCGCCATATGCACCCCGAATATGTGCAGAGTGCCGTTGCGCTTGCCTCCTCCTATCATCCTGATGTGATGGTGTTTGCGGGCGATATATGCGACCACAAAGGCTCTGCAACCGTCCCAAACCTTAGCGGGCTATTTGATAAAGCCTTCGCAAAGGACGGCGTATGGGGAACCTTGGGAAACCATGACCACTGGCTGGACGCTCCCGGTATTCGCAAAGAACTCAACAAGCATACCCCCATTCGCATGATTGAGAACGAAGCCATTACTGTAGCGCGAGGTGGGCACGGACTAGCGATTGGCGGTGTGGGCGATTTGTGGTGCGGCGTGGTGGATGTTCCCAAAGCCTTCGCTAAAGTTCCGCCCGACATGGCGCGTATTCTCATTTCACATAACCCCGACCTCGCAGAAGATCTGCGCGATGCTGTTCGGGTAGACCTACAACTTTCAGGACATATGCACGGAGGACAAATCTATATTCCCGGCTATGGCGGCTTGCTACACCCTAGTAAATACGGCAAAAAGTTTTGTCAGGGGCTAGTGCAAGGCAAAGCGCATCGCGTCTACGTGACGCGAGGGCTACATAGCACAGGGCGCATTCGCCTCAACTGCCCTCCGGCAGTCTCTATCATCACGCTTCGATGCACACCATGAGCCTATAAAAGGGTCATGGTGCATCCTCATTTTTTGAACAATTTTCTGCTCTCCCTAAGCCCTGTAATTCCACGCCGCATGAACGACTCTTGCCGGCACAAGGTGCAAAGAGGGAGCATAAGGAGTAGGCATGGATTCTCTCAGCTCTTTAGGACTGGGAACAGTTGTCTTGCTGGTTATCTGTCTAGTGATTGCTCTCGGATTTGAGTTTGTAAATGGATTTCACGATACGGCGAATGCAGTGGCTACTGTCATCTATACGAAGTCACTTCGCCCCCACGTCGCTGTCATCTGGTCTGGTTTGATGAACTTTTTGGGAGTACTCTTAGGCGGAACCGCAGTTGCTTTCAGTATAGTACACCTATTGCCCGTAGATCTTATTGTCAACATCGGAGCGACCTCCGGTATCCTGATGATATTCTCCCTTCTCGTGACCGCTGTTCTTTGGAATGTAGCAACATGGTACTTCGGTATCCCCTCCTCCAGTTCCCATACTCTTATTGGGTCGATATTGGGAGTTGGCTTGATGAGCTCGCTGTTTGCAGGGCATATCGGGAGTGGAGTGAACTGGACAAAAGCCCAACAGATAGGACTATCTCTACTCATATCCCCACTCATCGGCTTCTGCTGTGCGGGAGCGTTGCTGTTAGTTGCGAAGGCGTTTATCAAAGATAAGAAGCTATACGAGGCACCAGAAGACAACTCACCTCCCCCCTTCTGGATACGCTCTATACTTTGTATCACCTGTACAGGCGTAAGTTTCGCGCACGGCTCTAACGATGGGCAGAAGGGTATGGGGCTTATCATGCTGATACTTATGGGTATCATGCCAAGCCAGTACGCTCTGAACCCTGCCATAAAAGCCGATGCGATGAGTAAAGCGGTAGTATCGTTACAAAAAATGGAGAGTATCCTTCAAAAGTACCCCGACACGCAAAAGGGAAAATGGGCAAAACTTCCCGTAGAGTTAGCGCATATACGCACAACACTCACGGGCAAGTCTGCACTCTCGGAAATAAGCCCTGACCTTCGAAAATCGTTGAGGGCAGACATACTTAAAGCCGATGAGCTTTTAGGTAAGCTGGATAAGTCGGGAGACTTTAGTCTTACTAGAGAGGACAAAGAGACTCTTAAGCAGGCACGAAAGCAGATAGTGGGAATGGTAGACTTTGTAGCCCTATGGGTAGTCATCGCCGTCGCGGTCGCTCTTGGGCTTGGAACGACGATTGGCTGGAAGCGAATTGCTACGACTATCGGTGAACATATAGGCAAGACACACATGACGTATGCACAGGGTGCCTCTGCCGAGCTAGTAGCCATGTTGACAATAGCCTCTGCCGACCTCATTGGGCTTCCGGTGAGTACAACCCATGTCCTCTCTTCTGGTGTCGCGGGTACAATGGTGACAAACCGGTCGGGGCTACAGTTCAAAACCGTGCGTAATATTCTATTGGCGTGGGTACTTACGTTACCTGTCACCATAGCCGGTTCGGCACTCCTTTTTTATGTAATTTCGGGAGGCTCGATAAAGAGAGAACCACCGGTTTCGCCTGCCCCTATTGTGAAGCCGGTGAAACCTTAGAACACCGTAGGAGAAACAGAAAGATGAGTTTTGCAAAAGAGTTTCGTGAGTTTGCGCTCAAAGGTAATGTCGTTGACCTTGCTGTCGGCGTGATTATTGGAGGCGCGTTTGGCAAAATCGTGACTTCGTTTGTGGAAGATATTGTTATGCCCCTCTTAGGAGTACTGGTTGGGAAGATAGACCTTGCGAGCCTCTATCTCAACCTTTCAGGAACACAGTTCAAGAACCTTGAAGAGGCGAAGAAAGCGGGCGTGGCGGTTGTTCGCTATGGTCTTTTTCTGAACAATATTATCCACTTTATACTGATAGCCATTCCGATATTTCTTATGGTCAAAGCGATGAACTCGCTTCGTAGAAAACAGGAGGAGGCTCCCGCGCCTGCGCCTGTACTACCAGAGCTTTCCAGTGAAGAGAAGCTCCTCACCGAGATCCGTGACCTTCTTAAAAAGGGCTAAGAGTGCCCTCAGAGGCACTGTGTTCCGCGTGTTTGGCGTGTTTTCCACTCCTCCAACCTCCACTCCAGTCCGTCTGAGGTAGCTAGAATGTGGTATCCTATAGGTTAGACGGCGAACCGTCCTAGCGAAACCATGTTTCGGCGCGATTTGCGAGAAAGCGATTTAAACGACTATGTTTGTAGATGAAGTAGAGATAGAGATAGAGGCAGGAGATGGAGGCAGTGGCTCAACCTCCTTCCGTCGTGAAAAATATGTACCCAACGGAGGACCCAATGGAGGGGATGGCGGACATGGCGGAGACGTTATTTTCTGCGTGAACACAAACACCAATACCCTCTTGGACTTCCGATTTCGACACGCCTATCAGGCAGATAACGGCAATGACGGTGCAAGCAATAACAAGTATGGTAGAGACGGTAAAGACCTTATCCTGAAAATACCACAGGGTACGGTCGTGACTGACCTAGATACAGGGCAGGTTCTTGCAGATTTGAGCGCAGAGAATGCTGTCACAATTATTGCACGCGGAGGAATTGGCGGGCGTGGAAACTCTCACTTCGCTACTGCTATTCATCAGACCCCTAAGTTTGCTGAAAAGGGCGAACCTGGCGAACGCTTTCGTGTCAAGTTGGAGCTAAAACTTCTCGCCGATGTCGGCTTACTGGGCTACCCAAACGTTGGAAAGTCCACGCTTATTTCGGCAGTCTCTGCGGCAAAACCCAAAATTGCGGACTATCCGTTTACCACGCTAGTGCCTAATCTCGGTGTGGTCTATGTAGAGCCAGAGCGTAACTTCGTAATGGCAGATATTCCTGGTTTAATTGAAGGGGCGCACGAAGGAGTCGGCTTGGGGCATCAGTTTCTGCGGCACGTCGAACGCACCCGGATACTGATACACCTGCTCGATGTGAGCGGTCTTTCTGGGAGAGACCCTCTTCAGGACTTTGAGATACTGAACCGCGAACTCAGTCTCTATAGTGAAACACTCGCAAACCTGCCCCAAATCATCGCCCTCAACAAAATTGATGTCCTTTCCGACACTGAGGATCTGGAGACACTCGAAAAGGAGCTTAAATCGCGGGGCTACATGGTCTATCGTACCTCTTCCGCAACACGCAAAGGGTTGAAGCCGCTTATTTACGAAGTGATGGAGCGACTGGAGAAGATTCGTGAGGAGGAGATCAAGGCACAGCCTGTTACCGATCTAAGTGTACTGATAACTGCCGCAAGAGAGGGCGACGAGCGCAAATGGGAAGCGGCTCAGGTAGACGAAAACATCTTTGAGGTGACTGGGCGCGGCGTGGAGAGACTGGTTGTGATGACCGATCTGAACAATACCCACTCAGTAACACGTATGCAGAAGATATTAGAGCGGATGGGGGTCTACCGCAAGCTGAAAGCCATCGGCATTAAGCACAACGACACCGTGCGTATCCGCAAGATCGAATTCGATTATGCAGACGATGATGTCTACGATGTGGAGCGTATTACCGCGAAAACACGTAGAGCAAACCGCGGCGGTGATGTCTTTGAAGAGGAAGAGGACTAGGCGCGTGATAGGGCTTTAACGTTTATCGTGCCCTACTCTTGCCATACGAATACTCCTTTTTTGTAAGGGAGAGACTAGGCATTTTTAGGAAGTACTAGACTTCCATGCTCCTGATATACGTATAACGATTGAAGCGAAGCCTTCAAAATCGCGGGTCTGCCCTCTCCGTTTCCATGAGAGGGCAGACCGTACCCAGACCCCCTAATCGTACAGCTAACTTAAAGGGAGATGTTCCGTATTTCTATGAGTTCTCAACCCCCCTTACGCCTCGTTGTCAAAGTAGGAACCAGCACGCTCACCAACGCCAACGGTGGGGTTGATAGAGGCTTTCTCTCTGACCTTACGCGCCAACTTGCCATTGAACAGCGTAAGGGCAATGAGGTCATTCTGGTCTCTTCAGGGGCGATACGGGCAGGGCGTGACCTGCTTTGTACCACCGCATCCACTCCTCTCACCCTTCCCGATACCCTCCCCTACAAACAAGCCGCCGCTGCTATTGGGCAAGGGCAGCTGATGCACGCCTACACAGAAGCCTTTGCATGGCGCGATGTAAACTGCGCTCAAATCCTCCTTACCCGCGACGACCTGAGCGACAGACGGCGGTTCCTCAATGCACGAAACACTCTGTTAGCACTCCTCTCTTTGGGTGCTATTCCGGTTATCAACGAAAATGATACCGTCGCCGTAGACGAGATAAAGTTTGGCGATAACGACAACCTCGCGGCACTTGTCGCAACGCTTGTCTCTGCGGATCTTCTCTTGATTCTTTCCGATGTAGGAGGACTCTACCCTGTAAAACCAGAGCAAGGAGAGCCTGAACCGCCGATTATCCCCATCGTTGAGAAAGTAGATGCACATATCATGGCGTTAGCAGGGGGAGCGCAAAGCCATCCGCACCGTTATCGCGCCCGGGCGACGCGAAAATGTAATCCATGAGGTGATGGCAGGGCAAGCCGTTGGAACGCAGTTTCTGGCACAACCTTCCGCCGAACGTCTTCCGGCACGTAAGCGTTGGATAGCGCATGGGGCACGCTCTAGAGGCTCTGTCACCGTGAATGAACGCGCACGCCTCAAGCTACAGTCGAGCGGTGTCAGCCTACTCGCTATCGGGATAGTCGGGGTACTGGGAAACTTTCATTCAGGCGACCTGATTGAGATTCTGGACGAGAGCGGTACGGCATTCGGGCGCGGTCTTGCGAACTACGCCTCTACTGAAGTACGGCAAGTTTTGGGGCTACATAGTGATAGGTTTGAGGAGGTGCTAGGCTATCGGGGCTTTGAGGAGATTGTTCATCGCGATAACCTCGTGATTGAGGGGTAATTCCCCCTCTTCCATAGTGGCGTTTAGCTATATCGGGCTTTTAAACCCCGTACTCGCCGTCGCACACTCCTGCACTACACAACTATTCTAGCCTTGCGACGCTCTACTCAGAACCGTCACCCGCAGGAGCCTGAAACGCGGGTAGATGGTCAATGCTAAAGCTGTTGTTTTGAAGGCGGTACTCGGTAAGCCGCCTCTCTCCCTGTACTGTCGCCCACTTGTCTAACAGGTCGCGCTCCGCCTGAAATTCGTAAATAGGGACGGCATACCCGCATGAGGTGTAGACCCTTGTCACTTGAATAAGCGTCACGGCGCGTGTGCCGGGATTGGCGGGAAAAAGAGCGACCAGCTCTTCAAAACGGGGATGACCAGCGGCGATAACCTCCCCTGTTCCATAGAGCCGAAGGATGTTCGGCTTGCCGTTGAAGGCGCAAAACATCACCGTGATACGTCTATTTTCGCGCAGATGGGCGGCAGTCTCCGCGCCGCTACCTGTATAGTCCAGATAGGCGACCTCCAGAGGACCCAGAACGCGAAAAGCGTCTCCGCCTTTGGGAGAGCAGTTGATATGCCCCTTCTCAGAAAGCGGCGCGGTAGAGACGAAAAATAGGTGTTGCTGGCTAATCCAACTCTCTATCTCTGCGTCGATACATTCCCGTACTTTACTCATATTGTCTACTCCTTAATAGTGTTTTTTCGATTGAGATGCTACTCTACCGAAATAATCCCCGCATATCTCTGTACAAAATTCGCCTCCGAAGGCTCTCGTGCAACACAGCTATACCCGCCCCCATCCAGAAAGAGCGCGTCCCACATTCCGCGCTTTCGGCACGCCTCCGCAAAGGCGCGAAGCCCGATGGAGGCGGACTGCACAAACACCACGCCCCCCGCTTTCGTCACGCCAACCGCAGAGCGTGAGTTCAGCCTGTTCCAGTCCTTACCCGCGACAATTTTGCCATGCGAAACCAGTAGGGGACCCGACTGCGTGGCGTATTTCAGAGAGCGAAGGAACGCACCACTACGCCGCTCTGCCGGGTTGAACACGAGGGCTTTACCGCTCTTTGTAATAGCGAACACCCCGTGCTTCCCCATCGAAAAATTCTCTTTCCCGTTATGCATATTTAGCCCGCGAATCGTGTTTCCATCTACTATCAGCAACCCCACAGGCTTGCCGTCAATATCGACCATACCGCCGTTAATAAGCGCTTTCGGCTTTATATCCTTCGCTTTCATCTGCTCAAAGAGGTTCGCTAAAGAGCCGTAGGAGACTCCCTTTGCGTCTTTGTAGTAGATTTTGACGCGCTTCGCCTGTTCGGGCGCGACCTCGACGACGCGCTCGAAGACGCTATCATTACTCGAATTTGAACGCGCCGCGTCTTGGATGGGCTGCTTTGAGCGGCAGGCGGTCAGAAGTGTCCCCATTACCAAGAGAGGCAGATAACGCGCGTGGTGACATCTCATCTCGGCGTGTCCTTATTCGTTTTTAGAGGCGTGTCGGGCTGATTAGCCAGAGCGCGGAACGCCTCCATCTTCTCGCTCCATATCCGCTCCATCTCTTTAGCGCGGTCTGGGTAGATAGCCGCAAGGTTGTGCATTTCGCTACGGTCGGTCTCAAGATTATACAGCTCCCAAGAGCCGTCCAGCCCCGTCGAGACCAGCTTCCACTCTCCAACGCGAATAGCGCGGTTATCCGCATGGAACCACCATAGATAGTCGTGCGTCAGGGTGTCGTCTTTCGCAAAGACGGAGGCGAAACTGCGTCCGGGCGCAGCAGGCAACGCCCGCCCTTCCCAAGTCTCAGGCTTTTTGGAGCCAGCGACCTCCATTATCGTGGGCAGAATATCAATGAGGTGCGCGGAGTTACGGCGCAGTTCGCCCTTCGCGCTAATGCCCTTCGTCCAGTGCGCGATGAGCGGCGTGGAGATACCGCCCTCATGCACAAATATCTTTGATTTACGGAGCGGCGTGTTCGAGAGGTTCGCCCAGCCCGGTTCGAGGCAGAGAAACGACTTTGCAGAGCCGGGCGCGGCTTTCGGGTCGTTTCCATCTCCACGAACCAACTGCTCCGCGCTCGCCCCGTTATCGCTCAGAAACAGAATAAGCGTGTTGTCGTAAGCACCCATGCTCTTGAGTTGCGCGATAACCCGCCCAATCTCAGCGTCCATTCTGTCCACCATCGCCGCATGAACCGCCATACGCGCCTGCCACATAGTTCGCTCTTCTTTGGTCAAGGTGTTCCATGCGGGAACCTCTGGCGTGCGCGTGGAGAGTTCGCAGTTGACGATGCCCAGACGTTTCATGCGCTCAAGGCGCTCCTCCCGCAGAGCGTCCCAGCCTTTTCGGAAACGGTTTTTGTACTTTGCAATGTCTTCGGGGGGAGCCATTAGCGGAAAATGCGGGCTTATGAAGGCGACATAAGAGAAGAACGGACTGCTTGCACGCTTCTCAGCGTGTTCTGTAAGGCACTTTATCGCATGGTCGGCGATAGCGGTGGCGGAGTAGTAGCCGCTGTTCGGCATAACGGGCGGAAGTTGTTTGTCGTCTTCAAAGTGCAGTTGCGGGTTGAAGTGGCGGTCGTGGTCTTCTATGCGATACGAGTGGTCGAAGCCACCCGCAGCGGATAGCCCGTCTACGTGCCATTTACCAGAGTGGTAGGAGCGGTAGCCCAGGGGCTTGAGGAAGTCGGGGATCAGTCGCGCCCATGTCGGGCGCACGCCGCCCCCGCCTTGTGGAACGCCAGGGGGAGTGTAGCGGCGCACCTGTTGGGCGTAGTATCCGGTGAGGATAGCGGCGCGAGAGGGCCAGCACCGCGCCGTATTGTAGAACTGCGTGAAGCGTAGCCCATCCTTCGCCAGCCTGTCGAGGTTAGGCGTGTGAATCTCGCCGCCGTAGCATCCCAAATCGGAGTAGCCCATATCGTCCGCGAGAAATATCACGATGTTCGGCTTGCTAGGCGTAGTTTGCGCGAGAGCGTCAAGCGCAACGCTCAGAAATAGTAGACAGCAAAACAGTCGATTGAACAACCTATCCCCTCCTCACTCTCTTTGGCGATAAGACGCACCGAAATCCCGCATGGCTCGTTCCCGTATCTATCGCCGCTCTACCGCGTCCCCCCGCCATGTAGCGCGAACAGAACTCATCCGTGCAGAGAAAAGAGCCGCCTCTCTGTACCCGTTTGGGTACATCTGGTTCGTCAGGGTCGTAACTCTCGGCGGGACCTTGAGGGTTGCGCTTAGGGCTTGCGCGGTAGGTGTCGGGACGATACCAGTCGGAACACCACTCCCATACGTTCCCTGCCATATCGTATAGCCCGAATCGGT
>JAPLCR010000326.1:0-4292 GCA_026392135.1 Armatimonadota bacterium | reverse complement strand
TGGGGGAAGCGCTCGCACAGGCGAAGTACGAGTGTAGCCATCCGCCGCCGTATTGGTATGGGGGAAGCCGCCCTGCCACGTATTCGCCATGAATTTCCCTTTGGGACGGAACTCCTCGCCCCACACGTAGGGCATCTGCTTCAAGCCGCCTCGCGCCGCGTACTCGAACTCGGCTTCGGTAGGGAGTCGCTTATGCGCCCACTGTGCGTAAGCCTGAGCATCCTCATAGCAGACCTGCACGACAGGATGATTCTCGCGCCCCTTGAGGTCGCTACCTACGCCTTCGGGGTGTCGCCAGTTCGCGCCGGGTACGTAGCACCACCACTGCGAAATGTCGTCTAGCGGAACGGGCTTGTGGGGCGAAACGAACACCAGCGAACCGGGAACTAATTTTTCGGAGGGAACTCCGGGAAAGTCTTTTGGATTTGGCTTGCGCTCTGCGACAGTGATGTACCCCATCTCCTTTACGAATCGGCTGTACTCCGCGTTAGTGACGGGATTCGCGTCCATCCAGAAGCCGTCTAACTCTACGGTATGAATAGGGCGTGCATCGGTAAAAGCGGGGTGCGAACTTCCCATAGCGAAGCGTCCGGCGGGTATCCAAACCATGTTTGCGTGTGGTTTTTCCGCGCCATGTATCGAAATCGCGGCGCAAAAAAGCCCCGCTAGTATGCCCATTTTGACGCTTGAAATGGTTGCTTTTCGCACTTAACAACCCCTTTTACGCTTCATTTCGCCTCGCTAGAAAGCCCACTTTTAGAGGGCTTCATAACGTAGCTAACAGGTTCTCCAGAAACAAGCGATTGGCGATAGCGTTGGCTGTCACCTCTTCCACCGTTTTGCCGGCGCAACACTCTATCATTACGGGGCCCTTAAAGCCCGCCTCTTTGAGAACCCGAAACACGCCGACAAAATCCACTTTCCCCGTTCCGAACTGCAACATCACATCGCCACGCAGTTGAGCGCAGTCCTTCGCACAGAAACCGGAGACGTATTTCGCCACGCGCTCCGCCTCCTTCACGGGGTCTTTGCCCGTGTAGTGAATAATGTTGCCTGCATCGTACCAGAGGCGGAAGTTGGGATGGTTCACCTTTTCAAGACAGCGCAGAATGTCGTCGGAATCGGCTGAGCAACCCCCATGCGGCTTGAAGATTAACTCTACCTTTTTCTTTGCGGCGTAGGAACTCGCCTCCTGCATCACCTTGTAGAAGTGGTCGTATTCGGCGGGGTTACTCGTACCCAATGCCATCACATACTTTAAGCCAACATGGCGGGCGTTGTCTATCTGCTGATGCACTTTCTGAATGGCTCCGTCAATCGGCGTGTTATGTTGGATACGGAGCCGCCCCATGTTCGCCTTCAAGCCGTGCGATTCGATACGCTTTTTGAGTGTGTCGAGATACTCAGGAGTCGCTTCCGGGTCGAGGAAGGTTTCGCCCTTGTGGTCGCCGAGTATCCCTGTCGTGTGAAAGCCCGCCTCGCGCATCTGTTCCAGCGCAACGTCGTAATTCCAAGCCCCCCAGGGACGATTGAAACAGCCTATCTGCCACTTTACTCTCGCCATCTTTTCGCTCACTTTCGCCGAACCGTCGGCAATGGTTCCCAGAGCGCATACCCCCGCCACGCCCTGTAGAAATTCGCGTCGTTGCATTTTGGTCTCCCTATCCACCAGAATCTCTGCCTATCAGTACCAACACCCAGTCCTCTTTGTCGCCTATTGAGGGGGGCGTAAACACCAGCGCATCCGCTTTTGGAGCGCTTTCGGACAACATCCGGCTATCCTCTCGCGGGTTATACCACTCCGCGTCTACCTCTTTCCCTACGAGTTTGCTCAACCTTACGTGAAGTGGCTTGCCTGTAGGAATGTAGAGAATGGCGAAACTGCCATCATGGGCGATAGCGGCGCGAATATGGTCTTCATCCTCAGGGTTTTCAGAGCCGATAAGCGACTGGTAGGGAACCAACTTCTCCCACGCGAACCGCTCAAAGAGCCGCCGCATATAACCAACCTGCCTCGAACCCTCATAGGCAAGCGCGACGCGCCAATGTTGATAGCCGTCACGCGGGAAGGGCGCATCCCCCTCCTTGTACATGAAGAATAAGTCCATCGCGCCATAGCCGTGCCCCGCCGCGCCTGAGAGCATCGCCCAGTACGCGCTCTTTCGCACCTGATGCGAATCTATACGGGGATAGTTCGCGCCCGTCGGGTGGTTTTCGTAGGAAGGCTCCATATCTACGGTAGGCTTTGGCGGCAACATCGCGTAGTCGGATTCGATGTATTTGTAGGTCTTCGCCGCCCAGCCATGCCCGGACTGAATCGAGTTGAAGTCGAGCCAGTCGGCGTTATGAAACCACGTCGCAGAGGTTGTACCGCCTGAGCCGTGATAGGAGACGAGTTGTTCACCGTGACTGCCGTCCTTCAAGCCTCGCGCCATCGCAAGCCAGATAGATTCGTCGCTACCGGGCTTCGAGTCGCCGCCCGTGTACCATATCACATTGTCGTCTTTATAACGCTCCGCAAGGAACTTCGCGAAGGCGTAGCCGCTCTCTACATCGAAAATGCGTTCAGGGTGGGGGTTGATATGCCACGACTTTGCAATAACGAGCGCCATCGCCATTCCGAGTTCGTTCGCCCTGCGGATAACGTAGTCCATATTCTCAAAGTAGGCGGGGTTCGGCTGATTGGGGTCCTTATTCAGAAAGGGGTACGCGCCCGTCACGTTTACGGGACCATCAGGGTGACGCTCGCCAAGCCCGCGAATGACGTAGGCTTGAATCACGGTGAAGCCTTTGGAGGCGCGGTCTTGCAGATACTCCTCCGTCTCCTCACGGTTGAGGCGTTGGAATATCAGCCAAGCGGTATCGCCCAAGTAGAAAAAAGGGGTTCCGTCGCCCTGAACAAGATACCGTCCGTTGGCACTCACGCGCAGTTGGCTCATGCTGCTTTCCTCCCATTTTGAATGGCGTTGTTGTTCTCATTTCGCGAAACAAAGGGTGCTCTCCTGCTTCCTAAAGTACCTCTGGTCAAAGTGGAGGCACAAAGTAGAGGGAAAAACGCTCCGTCTTGAGTTTAGAGGCGGTTTTTGTGTCAAAATAGTTATTGAAGATTGATTCAGCGTCCTAGACGCACAACATTTCAAAGGAGATAGCTCATTGGCACATAATGTCACACTGATTCGTGGTGACGGAACCGGACCCGAACTGGTAGAGGCGGCGAAGCGTGTTCTGGAAGCGACAGGAGTCGCGTTTAACTGGGATATTCAAGAGGCGGGCGTGGACATAATGGAGACGGCAGGAACGCCGCTCCCTCCTTCCGTTTTGGAGAGTATTCGACACAATAAAGTCGCGCTCAAGGGACCTATTACTACGCCCATCGGCGGCGGCTTCCGCTCGGTGAACGTCGCGCTCCGTAAAGAGCTGAATCTGTACGCCTGTATTCGCCCCTGCAAGTACTACCCCGGTATTCGCTCGAAGTACACCGATGTCGACCTCGTGATTGTTCGCGAGAACACCGAAGACCTCTATGCGGGCGTTGAGTGGGATGTGCATACTCCTGAAGCCAAGCAGGTCATTGATATGTCGGGCGGCAAAATTCGTGAAGATTCGGCATTATGAAGTATACCGATGGGCTATTCTATCGGATGGCGCAGGAGGTTGCGAACGACTACCCTGAGATTGAGTATCAAGAGGTTTTGGTGGACAATATGTGTATGCAGCTTGTTCAGAAACCAGAACTCTACGACGTTCTGGTTATGGAGAACCTCTACGGCGATATTCTCTCCGACCTGTGTGCGGGTCTTGTAGGCGGGTTGGGAGTCGCGCCCGGTGCCAACATCGGCGACGGTATCGCCCTCTTTGAACCCACGCACGGCTCCGCCCCCAAATACAAAGGGCAGAACCGGGTCAACCCTACTGCGCTGATATTATCGGGTATGCTTATGCTTCGCTACCTTGGTGAAGAGACCGCCGCTGCCAACCTTGAGAAAGCCGTAGGCGATGTTATTCTCGAAGGCAGAGATGTGACCTACGACATGAAGGCGGACAGGAACGACCCCACCGCAGTCGGAACCTCGCAGTATGCCGACGCGATTATCGCCAAACTAGGTTAAAGGCTCATGCTACTTCTTCCTACTTCCCCTTTCCCCACTCCAACGGAGGAAAGAGGAAGTGAGGTGGGAGTGGTCTTGAAAACCTCCTCTATTGTTGTCAGAACCACTGTGTGTAGTAAGAGATTTGGGTTATGGAATCCATTTGCGAACCTCACTCAGCCTCTCCTTCATAAGGAGAGAAGT
>JAPLCR010000214.1 GCA_026392135.1 Armatimonadota bacterium | reverse complement strand
GCAGAAGGAGCCGACGCCTTCTGTAGAATACGCTCTTACATCTCAACCCTACGCAAGCAGGGACAATCGGTATTGACTGCACTACAACTTCTACTCAAAGGGAAACCTCGTTTCCCAGCGAGATAGCCTGAGTAGTTACAATTTACGTAGGAATTGTTGAATACTATAGCCGGGCGCTGGAACAATCAACGGGCGTTACTGTTAAGCAATAATTGCCCCAGAGCGCTAATCGTCCGGACTGCGTGGTGGCGTTTTCAAATGGTGCAAACACCCTGGTGGCACTCCTGAGCGCCCCATTAAATACCTCATTCAGATACCAGGAGTTCTTATGGGCAGCAACGATAACGATCCAGAAACGTGGGTGCGGGAGGGCTGGCGACCGCGAGGACTTCCGGAGGGGGAGCGTGCAAAAGCCGAAAAATACTTTCTTCTGGACACTCATTCCATCTTTTCCAGAAATCGAGGCTTTATTGCGACTGGTTTTATTTCACCGCGCGGGGATCCTGCAGAGCAAATTCACCATTTACTGGATAGGTGGCGTGCGGTTGTCCTTCCAAATCGGGATAGCCTTAACTCTGGCTACCCCATCCTCGTTCCGTCTGACCCCTATTTTTTAGGATGGAAAACACACTGCTTAATTGAGATCAAGAACACTCCAGAGGATACCTATCAGGTCTGTGGAGTTGCATCTCGTCGACCTATGGAGGCTCCACTACAACTTCAGAATGGTATATGGTACTACCCAGGACAGAGCATACTCTTTCATACAATAGATACCCATGTCGGCAGCTATTATACAGGAACGGATTCTGAGATTGACCCAATGTATCAGACTCACTGCCAGATATGCATTTGGCCGGAAATTCGCTTGCTAGAGGGTCGCCTTGTTTGGCGAATGATGCTTTCTTTATTTGGTTCATTCACGCTTTCCTTCCACGAACCCGCTCGTATTCGAGAAAGCGCTCAAAAGGAGTTAACCAGCCTAACATCGGTAGTATTGAAGCGTTGGGCGGAGCTATGCAAGGAAGTCAGTCAGGGTAGCCCACTCGCCGTATCCACTCATCCTACCAAACATATCGCTAAATCGAGCATCGACTTATGATACCTGTGATAGTTACGCCAAAAATCAAGTGGGCGCAGTATACATTGCCCCCAGAAGCCGCTTCTGAGCACTTCCTGTTCCTCGGATCGACAGGAAGCGGTAAATCCGTGTTGATTAAGATGTTGATGAAGTCCGCAATGGATGGACAGAACGGTCTCAAGGGAACGCGAGCGCTCATCTATGATGCAAAGCAGGATATCGTTCCCACGCTACACGGTCTTCATCTGGCAGATCGGATACGACTGCTTAATCCATTTGACCGAAGAGGTGTTGCTTGGGACATTGCAGGAGATGTCACCTCTCCTATTATTGCCCGACAGATCGCGACTATTCTGGTGCCCGAAGCTAAGAACTCCAGCGGCGGGGATCAATTTTTTACGGCAGCAGTTCGAGAGCTCCTGATGGGTGTCATGGTTATCTTGATGAACAGCCCTATCGCCAAGACATGGACCCTGCGCGATGCGTTGATACCGCTCTTCTCGCTTCCACAACTGAAGGCTCTCTTGGCTTCTTCGGATCTCTTTATTGCAAAGCGTCTTCAAGAGCATTATCTGGCTTCCGAAGACCATCGAACAACCTCGAATATTCTGACAACGATATCGACGAAGCTGGGAATATACGAGCCTGTGGCGGCGGCCTGGTCGCACGCGCCTGATAAAATTGCTATCCGCGACTGGATCGGTAGCGACTGGATTCTGGTGCTGGGCAATGACGAGGGAGCGCGCGCTTCGCTGGATGCAATTAACCGAGCGCTGTTTCAACGCGTGACGGAAGAAGTTCTCAAGGGCGCCGAGCAGCCAAGTATCCTCAAGCGCCATGGCTTGGAGCGCACATGGATCATTCTGGATGAGGTGCGAGAAGCAGGACGTCTGGAAGGTCTCCGTAGTGTACTTAACAAGGGGCGTTCCAAGGGGGCCTGTGTTGTATTGGGTTGTCAAGATGTGGAAGGGATGCGTTCCGTATACGGGAAAGAAGAGGCCAATGAACTTCTCGCACAGTGTAGCCATGTGGCAGTTCTCAATGTCATCAACCCTGAGACGGCACGCTGGGCATCCGAACTTTTCGGGGAGGCGGATATAGAGGTATCGGGATCTTCCGAACAGATAGGTGGCCCGTTTAGCCAGAGCGTCTCTGAGAAAATTGAGCGTAAGACATTGGTCTCGACGTATGAACTCTTAACCATGCCGAAACTCAATCCGATTCACGGAATGTCCGGTTATCTTAAAAGCCCTGTTTTGGAGCGGTCGCAAGCACTCGTTGGGTACTCGCCAAGGGAGCGGATCAGTTCCTGGGAACGTGCGCAAGGTGACGAATTCTCTTGGGATAAGGCAATCAAAGATTATCTACCGGCGGTCGCCAACGTTCCGGCGTTTGAACCACGCGATGTAAGTCAGCAGTATTTGATGCCGTGGAATGAGGAAGAGATCAGGGCGATTGGCTTAAAGCCTGTGAACTCAACAGATCATAGCGACTCAGTAGCGCCTGGGGATCTAGGAGAGCGACCACCCTCAAACGATTGAGCCAAAGTGAGTGTAGGAAAACCCTAGCGCAGACACACCATATCACGCGACTGAGGAGTGGATTACTATGACTTGGCCAGAAAACTTCAGCACGTTTCTCGTCTCCACTTCGCTGGGTACAGGTGTGCTACGCCCACGTAATCTTGACCTGAGATGGCGACATAATGATGCTAATCGTCGGGTTGAGGGAATAGAACAATCCCCTAAGCCTCCCTCGCATGCCTACGCTTCCGGTAGCGATGCCACTTACCTTGGCGCTGCATATCTGCTGACCTCGAGGGCGTTGCAGAGTGTGCCAGCAAAACTCTATATCGATTGGTTGATAGCAGAATTCTACTCCGTTCCTATCCAACTGAAAGAGATATCGACGCCTCCTTCTTTGGTCTATGATCAGTGTGTCCATCCCAGCGAACTTCGAATCCCATCTCTCTTTCCTCATTGTTTTCATGGGGGGATAGTTGAAGCCGAACAGAGGATTTGCTCTCGAATCTGTCAGGCGCTGAGATCTATCGTGATCGACGGTACCGATTTTCAAGGTAACCCCATGAGCTTGACTCTTGCCTACACCTGGCTGGTACGCTCAGAAGAGGCAACGTGTTTTCAGAAGGCTCTTATTCTGTTTCGAGGGGAACTCGATTGTGACATTGACGCACGGCTACAAACAATCGCGTCCAAAATTTCCAATGTGCAGCCTTTAATAGATAGTATCAAGGAGCAAGTAAGAGACCAACAACGCTGCTGGAATCGAGAGATGAAGGATGGCTCTTCACTGTTGGAGAGTTGGGCGGATAATTGGGTGGCATGGATGAATGCAGAAGAAACTCAAAAGATTATGCCCGGAATTCAAACACGCAGTGACTATATTGGAGAGGGTATGAGAATTGAAAAGGGATATGACTCAGATAGCTACGCTCTGGAATCTATTTTCGCGGGAGCGTTTCTGGATAATTTAGGAGTCTCCGTCGTTGCATATGTTGCGCCGCTCACGAAACTGATTGCGTGTATTGAACAGATCGATGCAGAGATGAATTGGAACAAAAGTGAAAACGGAGTCACTTCTCGGAGATGGAGTTCTGAGCGTAGCCTATCTGCCTTGGAGCGAGTGATAGATTTCTCAGAGCAGTTCGAAGGTGGCACAGCGGAAGAAATAGGCGCAATACGAGCGCACTATCGCGAGGCTTTAGTGGCGTTTGGAGCAGAGCATATCGTGGGGAACTGCATGCAGTATCTGCTGGATGTATTTGATCAGCGAGTGGTAGCGCTTGTCGATCAAACCCTTGGCAACCTCGCTTCTTGTGCAGACGGCGAGGATGGGGATTACCGCCAGGAGATAGCTGATCTTGATTGGTGCTTGAGTGCGCCACAGGTGGAGAGCTGGCATCTGTTCTGTGAGCCATCCGATACTCGGAGATGGCAAGGCGTTCTGGAGAAGGTGAGTCATCTGCAAAAAAACGATGCCTCTTCGCTCCGACGTAACCAGTTCTGCCAGCGGAGGGTGGAGGAGTGGGAGTATTTCAAAACCCGACATCGCTATGGAGAGGTGGTCATAAAGCAAAAACATTCGTGGAGTAATGTCAGACGTGTCTTACCAGCGAGTCTGACTTTTGAATATAGCCTTGTATCTCGGATGCCGTGGGCTATTGATGTATTGGGAGCCAAGGAAGATCTGTGTGAATTGCACAATAGTGTTTGCTTTGCTAGACCGGCACTATTGGAAGAGCCGGACGGTGTTAATGATGAGCACTACTATGTGCGAGGAGAGGGGGACCATGTTCAGTATAGGGACTATAATGACCTGATAGAACGAGACTGGCTGGATTATATCCTTGCGTTTGCTTCGGATGAGAATCGCAATGCGTCTCTGTCGCGGCTAGATGAGCAGATGAGCAGTACGAGGCAGGAGGTACGCGAGGTGATCCCGTGGCTACGAGAACTCCGAGGGCGCTGGGAGCAAGAGGAACTCGCCACTCGCCCAAAGACATTTTCAGAGGGTGATGTGGGCGGGAACAGTGGTGATAGGCGTAGCGAGGACACAAAAAAAGATAGTATGCTATGCCCTGAGCCAGAATCAAAGCCTGAGCCGCCAGAGGTATTGTTACACGCTGAGAAGGAAGTAGTCGAGTTGCGGAAATCAGGAAAGTGGGAGATACAAACAATAGTACGGCCAACTAGTCGTTCAGCATCACTACGGAGGGTAGAAAACGAGGGCTTTTGGGCAAAGATAAAGCAGTTTTTTGAATAGCGCTTACACCATGGCTACTTTAGAATTATCAAAGTTCGTGTGCGCTGGAAGGTAATTTCCACCCCGCCATAGAAGAAAATAATATGCATTGAGGGTCTACGAAGACGGTATAGTAGATGTCCTGCTCGTTATCACCAAACCGAGATAGGAGTGAACGCTTTGTCCGAAAAACTGGAACAGGCACTTGCGGAAATGATAGACGCCCTTGAAAACGGTTCTCGTGCGGAGCAGTTTTCTGCGGGGTATCGGCTTGCGGCGGTAGCCAACATAGACTCTAGCTCCCCCCGTTTATTGCGAGACCTTGTGGACTACTACGCAATCGACTATCGGGATAAGATAGAAGATTGCCTGCCGGTGCGGTTTTTCTACACGCCGAATGAGCTCGCGTTCGATATCCGAACCGAGTGCTTTCCACAGTCTGAACCAGTGATAGGAGCGGCACAGGATTCGAGAGCCGGCTTTCGTCCTTATATCGGCTTGACTTCCGCTGGCACGGCGCAGTTACCCGAAGAATCGGAGTTGTTCTGCATGGACGACGATGTCGGCATATTGTACTTGTTCAAGTGCGACGAAATGAAGTCCGACGATGTCTATCCCGTTCTGGTATCAGAAGCTATTGGAGAATTCTATGTGGAGGTCTACCATATGGTGCCGGACAACAGCATGGTTCGCATCTTCCGCGAGGGTTTCTGTTTGAAGTAGTCTGCGAACTTGACCGGCGTTTAGGTCTTCGCATCGGAGGATACTTAGCAGAGATATTCTCGGTTTAGATGTAGATAGGGGTGCTAGGCACAACTGAGAGAAAAACCGTGTTAACAGACGCCTTTGGAAGCCCTTGTGATGACCTTCAGAGTGCGCTTTTGCTATTTGACCACGCACTTCGGTGGTTTTTGGTTGGGTTTCGGCGGTCAGTTCCTCTCAAAAGAAGAAATAGGCTTCAAAAAGTACGCTGTTTAGAGGAAAGACGCACTTTGTCTCTGATTTCATCACCACAAAGTCGGATTCCTGTCCGATTTTGAATTCCTTAACACGGTTTTTCTCCCGATTGTGCCTAGCACCCCAGATATCTCGTCGTGAATTAAACAAATTTCGCACGTGCGAAACATAGGGTATATTGGAAACATGGACGAGATAGGCTACTAGGAGAACGCGACGATTGCCAGACCATAGCCAGATTGCACGTAGTGAATTAGAGCGGTTTTGCCTACTGCCAGGCGCTCGCGTTCGGTCTCTGCGCCAGCAACGCCCGGGGCGACTTGAGTGGGCTGACACTTCTCAACAAAAGCGAAGAGGCGTCAAAACGCGCGTTGTTTGTAGATTCTACGCACTTTTGATAAGCCGCTATTCATCTCTAGGCGTAATAGAGAAGAGCAGGGTTAAGTCCCTTGATACGTTTCTTGCCATAGAGTAGTTTCCAAATCAAGAAACTTATCAATTTCAGGAAACTTTTGAGGCGGAACAAACGTCCAATAAGGTATGGAACGCATGACTAGCATAGAAAAACCCTGGAATGAGACCGAATTCTCGCGTCGCCTTCAGCAAGGCGAGGTGCAGTTTCCTCCTGCCCAGATACGCCTCATAGATGCGAAAGAGAAGGGGACGTGCGGTGGAGCGGATGGCGTCTTGGAGATCGCGTGGCAAGGGGAGTCGCCGCGTTTCGTTTATGAGTATAGGGCATCTAGCACGCCTAAAGCGGTGGAAACAGCCATGCTACAGGTGCAACGCTATGCACGCCAACTTAACTTATTGCCTCTGGTGATAACGCCCTATCTTTCCGAACAGGCGCTTCGGCTACTAGAAGCGGAAGAGGTCAGCGGGATAGACCTCTCCGGGAATGGCATTCTCAATGCGCCCGGTCTTGCTGTCTGGCGTTCGGGGCGACCTAACCGTTTCAAAGAGTCCCAACCGCTCAGGAATGTATATCGTGGCAATATCTCTCTCCTCACACGCGCCTTTCTGTTACAGAATGAGTTTTCTTCGCTCGCCGCTCTCCGCGCCTTCGTGTTGCAACGGCTCTTGCTTCCATCCGGTGCAACGGCGGAGTCGCTCTTGACGAAGGGCACCGTCTCGAAAGTCGTTCAAGTTTTAGACGCGGAAAAGATTGTATTACGTGACAAAGAATCGGTTCGTCTCACCTCTCCACAGCGGCTTCTTGAGGGATTGCGAACCAGTGCCGTCAGACCTCGTGGTCGTGGCATTTTGGGGAAAACGCCTTTGTCCGCTGAGGAGGTCTGGAACCGACTGAACGCACGCGGGATTCGGGCGGTAGTCACTGGTGAGGGCTCAGCAGGGCGCTATCGCGTACTCTCAGGAATGGATAAGCTTGCTCTGTATGTGGATCATCTAGAAGAGGTGGTTGACCTCTTGGAAGTGAAAGAGACCCGCGTTTTCCCCAACCTACAACTCATTGAAGAGAATAGCGATGTGGTCTATTTCGACACAAGGCAGGAGGGGCTGGTCCGCTGGGCGTCTCCTATTCAGGCGTGGTTGGAACTCTCACTGGGCGGACCGCGTGAACGTGAAGCGGCGCAGTCTCTGGAGACGGCTCTCTTGGAAGGACAGGCGGACTCCCTGTTATGAACGATCCACTGTTGCCTCACCTACTCGACATCATTACCGACCCAGCCTCGGAAGGGCTCATCCTCACTGGCGGATTCGGTATTCGTATCAAACAGGCGTCTCTAAGAGCCACCGAAGCACGCACACTCATCCCCGTCTTCCCGGAGGCGAGAGCGACCCAAGACCTTGACTTCTTTCTCTCGCTTTCGCTCTTCGTGCAAAAAGAGCGAGGGACTGCCGTTCGCGCTCTCTTCGACCGCCTTCAGTATACCGAGTACACTCCGCAGTATCAATTCGGAAAACCATTCCGCTCCGAGAACCCTGAGCCAAAAGTCAAGATAGACCTGCTTGCCCGTTCCCCCTCGCCGGAAGAGGGGATTCGTGTGAAAGGTCCACGTGTGGGATCGGGGGCTGGTATCGAGTTGCACGGACGTGAGACCCCCGAAGGGTTTGCGGTGGAAGAGAGGCTCCTCGCGATTCCTGTGTCTGGAGCGCGTTCGGATGGACAAGAGGTAACGGCACAGGTTCTCGTTCCGCATCCGTATGCCTGGATAAACCTCAAAGTCAAAGCGGCACATGACTGGCTTCGTATGGAACGTGGCGAGATAGCGCGTAAACCCAATAGCGAAAAGCACGCTTTCGACGTGTATGTATTGACGGCAATGCTCACTGAAAGCGAGTTGGAGGCAATGGAAGAGGTGCGTGCGCCCTATTGGAATACTCCCATTCGTAGCGAAATACAGAATTACGCGTTTGACCTTTTCGGCTCGGAACAGTCGCAAGGGTTTCAGACGGTTGTGCAACAAGCGAACGTCCCAACGGACTATGCCACTTTTTACGAAGCGTTGCGCTCTGTTCTAGGGTCTTGAGCTATTGAAAGTACAAGTGGCTTTAGCCGGATTGCTTTAACCACCGCTTTGGGGAGAAGGTTCATTGCGAAGAGTGACGTTCCCCTGTCCTTGCTTACAAAACGCTGGTTTAGCCTTCCGAAAACTTTTCGCTCGCCTGTTGGCCCAAACCCCTCAAAGCTGTCACCGGGGGGCAATCTGGCTCAAGCTGCTCGAAGTAGTTCATTCAGCAAGTTCAGTCATCCCCAAGCCGAACCTCTTGGACTCCCCATTGGTGCGAATGACGGGTTTCTCCGTTTGATAGTTCGTTGAGATTTCTGTGCTACACTCCTCCCAGAGATAGGTGAACAGGAGACTAGAAAGTCATGAACGAACCGTGGAGGATTTCACTGCTAGGTGGGTTGCGTGTCGAGGGAAACCAGACCACCATTACGCGCTTTAACACCCAGAAGACAGCAGGGCTACTTGCCTATCTGGCTTACTTTCTCCGCAATATGTCGGCGCGGGAAGTCCTCATTGATACGTTGTGGTCGGACGCAACCCCCGAAGCAGGACGCCATAACCTCTCGGTTGCACTCTCCACTCTCCGCAATCAACTCGAACCGTTAGGAGTTTCCACGGGCGGGGTTATCCGCGCCGACCGCTACTCCGTCGGGCTTAACCCGGCTGCCGTCACCACGGATGTCGCCGAGTTTAATGCCGCTCTGTTGTTCTCAAAAAAAACATCAACCACCACAGAACGCGCCCAGCTTCTCATGCAGGCACTAGACCTGTATCAGGGTCGTCTGCTACCTGGTCTCTACGATGAATGGATTACCGCCGAACAACAGCGTCTGTCGGGGCGTTTCTTCGACGCTACCAACCAACTCCTAACGCACCTGACCGAGATAGGGGACATCACAACCGCGCTGGACTATGCCCGCAAGGCGGTCAGCATCGACCCCCTGCACGAGGAGGCGAACCGGAGCTTGATGTCGCTGTTGGTGACTGCCGGACAGCCCGGTTCGGCGTTGGGGCAGTTCAAGGAGTTTGAGAGAAGACTGGAGGAGGAGTCTGGAGACGAACCCTCCGCTCAACTCCGCGCCCTCGCCAGGCATATCGAAAAAGAATCTGGGTTGGGGCACCTCATCGTCGTTGCTCCGGTTCGCTCCTCCCCTCCCACTTTACAGCCCTCAAGCCTGCTGCATGTCGGCGCTGGACAGCCTCCTCTTTCCGACACGGTCACCTTCCTTATGACTGATGTCGAAGGCTTCGCCCGCCATGGAGAGCAAGATAGGGACACTTTCAAGCAGGCGCTGGAAAGGCATCTTGAACTGCTCCGGGGTGAGTTCACTCAGAGCGGTGGGCAGGTGATCAGGGAGGGCGCCTCCTGTCTGGTCGTCTTTGCCAGTGCAAGGAAGGCGCTGAACTGCGCTGTCGCCTGTCAGACCGCTCTCTCGTCGGAGGTATGGACTGAAGTGGTCGGAACGGTTGAGGTGCACATCGCGCTCGATACGGGCGACGTAGAGGTGCGGGACGACGGCTACCACGGACCTGCGGTGCAGCAGGTGAGTCGAATGTTGACTGCAGCGCATGGCAGTCAAATCCTCATCTCTGAGTCGACGGCGGCAATGGTGCGAAATAATCTGAGTGCAGATGGTATCCATCTAATTGATCTTGGTGTCTACCAACTTCGTGACACACCCGGTCTTCATCGGCTGTTTCAGGTGGACTACCCCGGCATGGGCAACAGCGTGTTTCCTCCGCTAGCCGCGATTGCAGGGCATCCTTCTCAACTCCCGTTGCGTTTTACCCGATTCTTCGGCAGAGGGCGAGAGATCGCTGAGCTGTCCGAGATGCTGCGCTCTCCGGAGGTTGCTCTGGTGACGGTTACCGGAACAGGAGGGACAGGCAAGACGCGGTTCGTACTGGAGGTGGCAGAGCGTTTGATAGAGTCGTTTGAAGGCGCGGTCTATTTTGTATCTCTGGCGGAGGTTCTTGACGCTTCTCTGGTTTGGGATGCCCTTCTGACCGTGCTGCGCGTGCCCCGTAATCCTAATCGAGAGCCGATGGAGCAGGTTATCGAGGCTTTGAATAGACAGCCCTCTCTCCTGATCCTCGACAATATGGAGCAGTTGGTCGCAATGGGCGGTGCGGAGGTGGTGCAGACACTGATATCTCGTGTACCAACGCTTAAGGCTCTGGTGACCTCACGGCAACTGTTGAGCCTATCTGCCGAACGCGAATTTGCGCTATCTCCTTTGCCTATTCCCAATGGGGGGGAGAGCCCAGAACACCTAAGCGTTTTTGAAAGTGTGCAGTTGTTCCTAGATCGCGCACAAATAGTCAAGCCCGATTTCCGGGTGACGAACCACAATGCCGCATCGGTAGCGGAACTGGTCAGTCGCCTGGAAGGCATTCCTCTCGCGATAGAGTTGGCTGCGGCTCGCGTCCAGGTATTAACGCCGTTGCAAATGTTAGTCCAGTTGGAGGAGCGTTTCCGTTTTCTCGTCTCTCACAAGCGGGATGTCACCGAACGACATAGAACGCTTCATGCGGCGATGGATTGGAGTTATCGCCTGCTTGCCCCCGAACTACAGCGGTTCTTCTGCCGGCTCTCGGTCTTTCGAGGGGGTTGGACAGTGAAAGCAGCAGAACAGGTTTGCGAAGAGCCGCTTGCCCTTGACTATCTAGCCCTACTGCGGGAATGTTCGCTTGTGCTTTCTGACGCAACAGAGGCAGCAGTACGGTTCCACTTCTTGGAGATGGTACGCGAGTTTGCTTGGGATCAAATGCGTTCTTTTGAACGCACCAGTGCTCAAGTACGGTCCACATATTTTTATCTCCATGTTGTAGAGGAAACCGCCCCCAATCTAGCGGGACCGTTTCCTACTCCTTGGCTCGTCTCCTTGGAAGCCGAACAGGATAACTTGCGGGCTGCTCTGTACTTGTGCACAACAGCGATAGAGGCTCAAGAATTAGAGACAGGGCTACGGTTTGCGAAGGGGCTACTGCGATTCTGGGAGATGCGGGGTTATGTATTCGAAGGATGCCGCTGGGCGGAAGCGGCGCTCGCTCATCCGTTAGCACAAGAGCCCACTGCGCTCCGCGCGGAGGTGTTGACTTCGGCAGGAGGATTGCTGACCGATAGAGGCGAGTACGCACGCGCAGGATTGTTGTTACAGGAAAGCCTCTCAATACAGCGTCAATGTGGCGATGAGGATGGAGTTGCCGCAGCTCTCAATAACTTGGCACTTCTTGCCTATGACCTAGATGATTTTGACCAAGCAGAGGCACTTTTGGAAGAAAGTATGGTCATTCGTTTTGCCAGAAACGACAAACCAGGCATCGCCTGCGGAATGATGAATCTGGCTCGCGCTGTATGCTACCGGAAGGATTATGCCAAAGCGAGAGAGTTATTAGAGGGGAGCATCCTACTTTATCGCGAACTGGAGAATGCACGTGGAATCGCTCTCGCGATGGGAAACTTGGGCAGTGTGGCGCGCGAGGAAGGGGATTGGGCTACTGCGCTTTCGTGGGATAAAGAATGCCTCCGCATGCACTCTCAGAGTGGAAATATCACTGGGCAGATAGGTAAACTTGAAGAAATTGCATCGCTCGGTTGCTTACAAATGGAGCAACTGGAGCATGCTGCAAGGCTTTTTGGTGCCGCACGGCAAATGCGAGATGCTACAGGGTTTGCGGCTCCTGCGTATGTAGAGGCAAACTTTAAGCGCGATGCGGAGATACTACGCGACACGCTTGGGGAAACGTCTTTCCATGCGTTTCTAGTAGAGGGCAGAACCATGGTTTGGGAGCAAGCCGTCGCCTCTGCACTGTTAGCAGAGAGTGCTTGAATTTATTTTTTCGACATATTTGGAAGCAAAATGACGCAAACAAAAGGCGCTTCCCTGTTTAATGACACTTCCAATTTGATAGTTCGTTGAGACCTGCATGCTATTGTGAGGGTATTCAACTCAAGGAGACCTTCGCAATGAGATCACGTATTGTTCTATTATTGTTTGTCGTTTTGGCGATGATGGGGTTGGGTGTACCTGCTGCTCACGCTCAGAACGAACTGTTTTTGATTGGTAGCAATGACCCATCGGGTAGTAACAGAGCCGTAAGTCATTACAACGCTACTACGAGAGCACTCTTGGGCTACTTCATCTCGCGAACAGATGTTGGTATGTCCGACTTCCATTGGGGGGGAACCTTCGGTCCCGATGGTAATCTCTATATCGCAGACTACTATGGAGGCTTCATCGCAAAGTATAGCGGAGCGACAGGAGCGTTCATGAGCTATTTCGGCGGAATTGGTGCCCCTGTTCACATTCGGTTTGGTCCCGATGGTTACCTCTATGTGGCAGCTAACGGAGGACCGGCAGTCGTCCGGTTCGATGCTACAACGGGAGCGTATGTGGACACACCTGTACCCGATGGAACAGACAATCTGGGCTATCCTCAAGACCTCGTTTTCGGGGTAGACGGCAAACTCTATATCAGCACCTACGGAACCAACGCCGTGCTACGCTATGATCCCCAAACAGGAACAACAGAAACCTTTGTCCAACCTGGCTCTGGAGGCTTGAGTAGCGCAAGGCAGATGGCGTTTGGTCCCGATGGCAACCTCTATGTTGGGGCGTTACCAGCATAGCTGTCCCCAGCCGCCACTTGACAGTAGACATTCTTCAACTGGCGTAGGCATTTATATCCATCTGGTTCACACGCTCCGCCATGTCCGCATCTGTCGGTTGCACATAGACCTGGGTGGTCTG
>JAPLCR010000700.1 GCA_026392135.1 Armatimonadota bacterium | reverse complement strand
GCGAGTACCACTCCAATGGCAGACAGCGGCACCGATACGAGTACCGTAAGCGGGTGAATGAACGACTCGAACTGCGAAGCGAGAAGCATATAGATAAGCCCTATCGCAAGGAATATCGCGAAGCCCAGCCCTGCGAACTCCTCAGCGCGGCGTTGCTGGGTGGTTCCCCACGTCCAGTAGTATCCCTTCGGCAGTTTCATATCTTTCAATGCCTTTTCAATCTCCGACTGGATCTCGCTAATAGCACGCCCCTGGGGCTGTCCGAATACCTGAATGTAGCGTTGGCGGTTCAGGCGCGAGATTTGGCTTGGTCCCGTTGCATAACTCGCTTTAGCAACCTGACTGAGGAGGACACCCTCTCCTGTAACATCACCGCTCTTAGGGCGTATCACCACGTTTTTTAGGTCGGTAAGTGTCTTTCTACGGCTCTCCGCAAGCTGTACGATAATCGGGTACTGGAAGCCTCCCTCCTGATAGTAACTCGCGATAGTTCCGCTTGTCGCCGTATTTAGGGTCTGCGCCACGTCGTCAAAACTTAGCCCCATGCGTAGGGCTTTGTCTCTATCCACCTTCCACTGAATTTCGGGGGAGGACTCCTGCCAGTTCACATCAAGGTTTTCCAGCCCGGGTATTCCCCGTATCCTCTGCGTCACCTCTTTACCCGCACTTGCTAGGCTTGCAATATCGTCCCCAAAAATGTTTATCTCAACATTCTGATTACCTCCAACAAGGATATTGGTCACCATGTCGTACTGTATCGGGGAGATTCTCGCTCCTGAAATCGAGGCAAACTGCTTCCGCAGGTCTTTTATGACATCTTGGGTGGTCTTTTTCCTATCCTCTTTCAACTTTACCGTCAAGCCCCCTATGTTGGGGGTTAGCGCGGTAGTGGTACCGCGTGGGCTGAGGCTTGTTCCTGTCGCGGCGAAGCAGGTTGCGACATCGGGATGGTCGCGGATAATTTTTTCTACCTTCAGCATGACTAAGTTGGTCTCGTCAAACGACGTACCGGGAGGCATACGGAAGTTTACCGAGAAGTCTCCGCTATCCGTTGTCGGCATCAACGCCTGCCCTATCATCGGATAGAGTAGAAAACTAGACAAGGTAATTGCTGTCGCACTACCTATGACCCAGTAGCGCCGTTTGAGCGCCCAAACTAGACCAGTGCGGTAGGCGGCATCCAGTGCGTCGAACCAGACCCCAAAGCGTTGGAACATACGCTCTAACCCTGAACGCTTGTGACCATCTGCTGCGAGTTCATGGTGCGCCTCGCCTTTGATGATACGCGAGGCGAGCATTGGCGTAACCGTTACTGCATCTAAGAACGAAATGGCGATAGAGAAGATGACAACGTAGGCGAACTGTGCGAACATCTGCCCTGCCTGCCCCTTGATAAGCAGGAGCGGTAGGAAGACAATCATAATGGTCAGGGTAGATGAGAAGACGGCAGTCATAATCTCATTTGTACCGCTGATAGCGGCTTCGTGCGCGCTTTTCTTATCGCGTTCGATATGACGGAATATATTCTCCAGAACCACGACAGCATCGTCCACGATTAGCCCCGTCGCCAGTGCAAGACCGCCAAGCGACATGGTGTTGAGTGTGAAGCCACACACATACATCAGGGC
>JAPLCR010000597.1 GCA_026392135.1 Armatimonadota bacterium | reverse complement strand
TCGGTTGCATCCATTCTAGCCAAAAACACGCCGCTATGACCTCAGAATGAGGCTACGACAAGAGCCGAAAACAAGAGGAACAACACCAAAAACTACCCCGCCAGATGAGATTTCAAGCCATCCGTTGGCGAAGGTATTGTCATTATTGTTGACATTTCGCTGTCGGATGACATGATATTGTGTTCTATAGTTCGACGTTTCACCCTGCATATCCTTGTTTTGAAGACAAACGAAAGAATCGAAGACAGTGCCTTTGCCTACTTACACAATCACCTGCTCCCCTTCTGCGCTTTTCACTAGCCCCTTTCAAATTGTCAACGGCGAGATTTGGTAACGGTGTGACATTTCTTGTTGCCTGTGAACAATAGTTCTACTAATTGTTCCAACCAAAGCCTCACGGGTTCGTGAGTGAAGGCGTTTATGATTAGCGCGATGGTCGTCGCGGCGACTTGTCGTTGGGTTGGGTCTCCGACAGGGAGGAGGCGCGTTAAGAACTCAATCGCTACCTGATAAAACTCCAGCGTTAAGGCGATAAGCACGGTGAACACGAGCGTCGTTTTGAGGATGACGCGGATATTGAACAGGTGATGCACTACCGATGTATACGCAAGCACCGCCAAAAAGAAGATAGTGGAGAGCGTTCCAACGTTAATGAAGCGGAAGTCGTGATAGAAATACGGCAGAACTACATTCGCCATCATACCCACAAACGCTGTCACCAAAACTCCGATTCCCACCAATCGTAGCTGAATGTGGTTCTCACGAGGCAGTTTGGCGGGAGGACGGAAGGCGACCCAGAGTGCCGCCCCGACAAACCCCAGTATGTGAACGAGATAGAGGGGGAAGAACCAACCATACGTCGTAATATGCTCTCCAGTCGCCAAAGCAGTCTCGGACTTGTCCACAAGCCCCGTAAACAGCGAGAGAAGGCTTATGATTCCGCTCCCTACCCCAATCCATAGTCGCCCACGCACATCCTGCTTGGCTAAGGCGCAAACGAAAAGATAGACAACAGGGGCGATGAGCGCGACGGAGGCGAAGTTCAATCGCCCCCAGTAGAGAAGCGCTTGCCTTTCCGTTTGAGCGTTGTAGACGAAGAGACTCCCTACCCAACCAAACAGCGAGAGCGCAAGAAGTGCGTAGGTGGCGTTGAGACGCGAGAACGGGTCTTTTGAGAACACATAGAGGGCGGAACCAAACAGGAACGCGAGGCACAGTAGATAGAGAGAGGCGACAATAAGAGACATAGGAGGCGGGTTAGAGCGCACCGAGCCACTAAACTTCACCCTCTATTTTGCCAGAGCGTAGAGTGCTTAGCAAGGGGAGCCTCACGCTGCCCGATACGCTTGACTGACGAGTTCTCGGTAGGCATTGGAGCGAACCGCTTTGACGAGAAGGGAACCCGCAACCTCGACGGTCTGCATCTGACACAGGTAACACTCCTCTCCCCAGTGCATCCTCAACTCGCCAATGATTTTAAGGGGCCACCCAATCCTTCGATAGAGTTTGTACATAGGAGGGGTACATTCCAAGATTATGCCTTCCAGTTTCCGCCCCACGCAGTATCTCCATAACTCCACGCAGATAGACCAGAAGAGACTGGGACACCCTCGAAACTCAGGCGCGAGAGCCATCATGGTGACGTGCCCCAACCTCTCCTGCTTCTCAAAGCGGAGTTCGCTCCAGACGTTCTGACAGGGCAAGCGTCCTTCTTCGTCCTGAAGCGCGAGTTGAATCCCGCCCGCAAGCGTTCCGTCCACAATCCCTACAAAGTGTTGCGAGAGTGGCGGCGCAGTGTGTAGGAACTCGCCGGGGCGCCATGAGAGTTCGTTCGCCACCTG
>JAPLCR010000379.1 GCA_026392135.1 Armatimonadota bacterium | reverse complement strand
TTTGGAATGAGTAGTGCGTGGCGCGAAATTTTTTGGATAAAAAGAAAAAGATCTGTGAACCCAGTCAAGTCTCTAGCAGAGATGGGAGGGCTGATATTAGAAATACCCGAGCAGGGTATTATATATACTAACGAGATACCTTCTCTTGAAGTATTCGCTAATATAGCATTCAACGCATACAACTTGTTAAGGGATAGCGGCGAGGAGTATGTACTAACAGGTTCGTGGTTAGAGTGCCTTGCCCTAGACTCTAAAATCCACCCCCTACACTCACGGCGATTATTGACAAACGCTATGGAACATGGCTTAATAAGATGTCTTATAGAAGGCTCTACTCCAGACCGACGTTTTGAAGACCATACGCTAGATACGATAACTGTACACGATGGTGTTTGGGAAATACGACAATTTCATCTTTATCAAGGTGACTTCCTATTTCCTAATCGAGCGGCAGTACGCATACGACTAGAGAGGTGATATCCATGAGTTTGCGAGAAAGACTAGGCGTACCTGAGCGCAATCTAAAGCATTCGTTATTCTCGAAGTATGGGGTTATAGATAACCCTTTTCCTTCGGCGAGTCAGACGAACACCCACCCGCATATGCCCACAGATACGGATGCTACTATTGAAGACCGATTAAGAACGTTTATTAACGATAAGAGAGTTCCGTATCTTGCATCATCCCAAAGTATGGCATATTTCATGGGGAACCCACTAACTTCCCCATAGACCCATATTATTGTAAGATACTCTCCCGACCCTGAACCCGATTTTGGGCGAGTTGTACAAAGAATCATTCATGCCTTCGGACACGAAAGAGTTCAAGAAATTGGCATTAAACTCTCGGAACCTGACAAGGCGCAAGCGATTCAACATATCAAATCCCCTGATTTGCGTAATGCCTTCAAGAACTTAGCCCAATCTAATAAAGATAAGCAGAGGCTTGGAGAGGTTGCGGTGCTCTGTTTTGACTACCTGCTTGGGAATCGCCTACTGAAACGGCATACAGAGGTTTTAGGGGTTCATTTTAGAATAGACACCACTGAAGCGAAAACACAGGCTCTTCACGATTTAGTCTACTTGAGCGTGGAGTTAGGCGTTTTAAGCGCTGTCTTTCTGTTTATGGATGAACTGGAAAAAGTGGGCGGACTCCACTCTGTTTCCATTACTACCAGATACCTCTATGGCATTAGGGCTTTAATTGATGCGCTACCGGACAACCTCTTTATGATGATGGGGATAACACCAGACGCAAGACAGCGTTATGCAGAAATGTTTCCAGCTCTCTCCGCTCGGTTTCAACAGTCCCTTCGCCTAAACCCGCTAAGAAACGCTGAAGAAGCGATTAAACTATTTCGTTTCTATTTGGATTCCGCACGAGAACGCGCAAAAAGAGATGGTAGCGTGAGTGGGCTGGAAATAGGGAAAGATGACCTCGTTTATGAAGGCGATGCACGTAAAGTGTTTGATACCCTCCAAGCGCAAGGTGGACAATTTGCAACTAGACCTATCACTCAACGTGCATTTTTAGGGTCTTTGTATAACCTTGTAGACAAGAAGATTCAGGGCATGATGCAGTAATCGGTGTATTCACTGCCTACTAATAGATACCGCAATCCATCTTATAGAGGGGTAGATCCTAACGGCTACGCCTCTATAAGTACATATAGCCGCAAAACAACACAAAGGAGCGTGAAATGAGCGTCGAACTCGAACTAATTGCAGATTACGCCTGCGTCGTTGGGGAGAACCCACTCTGGCATCCCCTCGAAAAGCGCGTCTACTGGACGGATATAAGCACAGGGCGGCTCTTCCGCTACGACCCCGCAACAGGCGAGCATGAGCAGTTCTACTCTGGCGACCCCGTAGGCGGCTTCACCTTTCAAGAGGACGGCTCTCTCCTCCTCTTTATGAATAAGGGCGGCATACGCCACTGGAAAGACGGCGAACTAACCACTATTCGCGAGGTGCTGGAGGGCGAAGAGGACTCTCGCTTCAACGACGTGTTCGCAGACCCGCAAGGGCGAGTCTACTGTGGAACCATGCCCGTCGGAGACCGATTAGGCAACCTCTATCGCCTCGATACAGACGGCTCGCTTCACAAAGTGGTAGAGGGTATCTCCTGCTCCAACGGCATGGGGCTAACCCTCGATAGAAAACACCTCTACTACACCGATTCGATGGTCTACAAAATCTATCGCTTCGACTACGATGAGACGACGGGAGACCTCTCTAACCAGACCCTTTTCGCCTCAAACCCGAAGGAAGAGGGACTGCCCGACGGCATGACCGTAGACGCGGAGGGCAATGTCTGGTCGGCGCGATGGGATGGAAACCGCCTCGTGCGCCTCAACCCGCAGGGCGAACAGACTCTACAGATAGACTTCCCCGTTAAGAAGGTCTCTAGCGTGATTTTCGGCGGCGACGACTACAAAGATATGTACATCACCACCGCAGGCGGAGACGAAAAAGCGACGGATGGAGAACACGCAGGCTCCCTCTATCGCCTCCGACTTGGCGTACAAGGACTACCGGAACACTTCTCGCGCCTACGCCTATAGAACGAAAGGACGACACCAATGGCTGTAATGACGGGTCTCTCTGGAAATGAGATGTACTGCTTGAAACTCAAAGGGCTGTCTCCCGGCTCGCTTGTGCTTGGAAACAGCGTATTCTCAATGGGGTTTCTGGGGAGCATCGGATCTGGACTCCGCACACTTGCTGGGGGCGAGGTCACGCAGGTCACGAGTATTATCCATGAAGGGCGGCAAAAGGCTTACGAGCGAATGTACGCAGAGGCAGTAAAGCAAGGGGGAGTCGGAATTACCGGAGTCTCCAGCGAACTGGTGCAGCACTCCGGTAATATCGAATTTCTTTCGATTGGCTCCTGCGTTCATCAAGAGGGTACGCCTCCCGGCGCGGAAAAACTCGCCTTCTCTAGCTCCGCCGATGGTCAAGAACTCTACTGCCAGATGGACGCGGGATTCCGTCCTCTCAAGTTCGTATTTGGGAATGTCGCCTACTCTATCGGCGTAGGCGGCGGAATTATGGGCGCTCTTCGCAGTCTGGGGCGCGGCGAAGTGCATGAGTATTCAGAGATATTCAACACGACCCGCCACCTCGCCCTTCAGCGCATGACCGCGGAAGCACGTCAGTCTGGAGCGAACGCCGTAGTTGGGATTCAGACCACAATTCTCCCCTTTTCTGGTATACAGGAGATGATGATGCTCGGAACCGCCTCCTACCATCAGGCGCTTCCCGCGCAGTACACACAGTCCCCCATCACCAGCGACCTCACCAACGAAGAGATGTGGAATATCGTCAGTATGGGTTATATGCCTATACAGTTGGTTCTTGGGGTCTCAGTCTACTCGCTAGGGCTAGTGGGAGGCATCACCGCCGCCTTCAAATCTTTAGCGCGAGGCGAAATCTCGGAACTGACTTCGCTCATATACGAAGCGCGTGAAAATGCGTTAGGGCGTATTGCGCGAGACGCTCAAGCCTGCGGCGCGGACGATGTGATGGGAATTAAAACCTACGTCTACGAGATAGGAAGCGGAATTATTGAGTTTATGGCGATAGGAACTGCCGTCAAAAAGATGGAGGGGCTACAGACCTACACCCCGCAGTTACCTCCGCAAGCGATTATCCGCGACAAAAAGACGTTCCTGAATACAGCGGAACTCGCTGTCGGAACTAACCTGAACGCGAAAACGGGGGATTAATTGCAATCGTTAGAGATATGCAAAAACCTCATAACATACCAGAAATCCTTGCCATACTGGAGAACCAGTATAGCAAGGCGGAGTGGTTTCCACGCTTCAGTCCCATAGAGGAGTTGGTGCAGTGTATTCTCTCGCAACACACATCAGACACCAACTCTCTGCGGGCTTTCGCGAATCTGATGCAACGTTATCGTACATGGCAATCTGTAGTAGACGCACCCGTTAAAGAGTTGGCGGACACGATACGCACAGGGGGACTTGCCGACTCCAAAGCCCCTCGCATTCAAGCTGTTCTGCGCCAAATTAAGGCAGAGCATGGCGACTACAATCTCGATTTTCTGGAAGAGATGAGCGATACAGAGGCGCGAAAACGCCTCCTCACGCTTCCCGGTGTGGGACCCAAAACCGCCGCTATCGTCCTCTGTTTTGCAATGGGGCGACCTGTTATGCCTGTAGACACACACATTTTTCGCGTTGCGTGGCGGCTTGGGTTTATCGAAAAACGAATCGGAGAGGCGAAGGCGCACGATGCGTTACAGGCTCAAGTCCCTCCCGAACTCGTCTTTCGATTCCATGTTGGCTTAATTACGCACGGGCGGCAGATATGCAAGGCACTAAATCCCCGTTGCGGAGTTTGCCCCCTCGCATCGCATTGCCGTACCTACCAGTCCACCACCGAGCCGTCGTCTGGGTCGTAGAGTTGAGGAGTATGCCAGTCTTCGGTTTTGAGTTGGCTCTGTAGTTTCTCCTCATCCAACTCTACGCCTAACCCCGGTGTTTGCGGTAGTTCAATGTAGCCGTCTTTTATCACGAGCGGGTTTTTGAGATAGGCATCGCCTGTGTTGACCTGCTCTTGCATGAGGAAGTTGGGAATACAGGCATCTAGTTGAACGCACGCCGCCAATGAAATTGCGCCTAGAGGGCAGTGTGGTGCAACCGCCGCATAGTACGCCTCCGCCATTCCCGCGATAAGGCGGCATTCGAAGATACCCCCCGCGTGGGATAGGTCGGGCTGAAGAATCGAGGCGGCTCCCTTCTCTAAGACCTCGCGGAACTGCCACTTTGTGAAGAGACGCTCGCCTGTAGCGATAGGAATGTGGGTCTTTCGGGCAAGTTCCGCCATCGCCTCTACGTTCTGGCACTGCACAGGCTCCTCGATAAACATCGGCTGATAGGGTTCCAGCGCTTTAATGAGCAGTCCCGCCGTCTGCGGACTCACTGCGCCATGAAAATCTATCGCGATATCTACCTCTTTCCCGACTGCTTCCCGCATCGCCGCGAAGGTGTTCACCACCTTGTCTACATACGCGAACGACTCGATAATTCGTGGCGGTCTTCCGCCAGAGGGACCTGTTTTCATAGCGGTAAAACCTCGCGCTACCGCCGCCTTTGCGTCTCGTTCGCGAGTAGGACCTCCCAGTAGGCGATAGACAGGTAGCCCTACCGCCTTACCCGCCAAATCCCAGAGCGCGTGTTCGACTCCCGAAATGGCACTCGTGAGAATAGGACCTCCGCGATAGAAGGCGTGGCGGTACATCGCTTGCCAGTGGTGAACTACCTGCGTGGGGTCTTTCCCAATCAGGTACTCTTCTAACTCCCGTACCGCCTGAGCGACTGTATTCGCTCTTCCCTCTAGCACTGGCTCTCCTAACCCCACCAGACCTTCGTCGGTGTGGATTTTGAGGAAGAGGGAGCGGGGCTGCACCAAAAATGTCTCTAACCGTGTAATCTTCATCGTAAGAACTCCTTAACTTGCCTCCGTGTTTACTGTTTTAGGGACTCTCTCTAGTTAAAATCTTCCAAAACCTCTAGGGAAAGGGAGACTATCGCCCAACGGAGTCGTCTTCCGCCCTAGTCACTCCTCGCCCAGAATTGGGAGAGGGGACGGGG
>JAPLCR010000627.1:5970-11980 GCA_026392135.1 Armatimonadota bacterium | reverse complement strand
TGCGACGGTGACAGCCTGTTTCAAGGTGTCTGTCCCCATCTTCACACGAGCGAACATACCGGGCTTAATCATGTTGCCCGGATTCTCAAGAAGCACTCGCATTGCGAACTGTCGGCTTCCCGGGTCGGCGGAAGGGTTTATCTGAGCGATCCGTCCCGTAAGAGTCTTTCCCGCGATAGCGTCGAAGGTAACAGTCGCTACCTGCCCTTGATAGATCTTTCGGCTTATCTCCTCTTGAATGGGAACCGTTACCCAGACCTGTCGGAAGTCTTGTATTACCAGAATAGGCTGACCCGGCGAAGCCATCGTACCAGTATCCATAAGGCGCGAAGTGACGTACCCATCCAACGGCGAAACCAAATTGGTCTCCGCCCGTTGCGCCTGTACATTTTTCAAGGAGGCTTCCGCCGCCATTACAGAGGATTTTAGAGCTTCAAGGTTCTGTTTGTATGCGGGGGTCTGAGCGCGGTTTGCCCGCGCAAAGTCGAGGGAGGCTTGCGCCTGCTTTACCTTCTCTTGCGCGGCGCGTATATCTGCCAGCCCTTTTGCTTTGACGATACCCACCTGCCTCTCCGCAACACGGCNNNCGGAGTAGGCTTAGATTCGCCTCGCGCTGTGCCGCCGCAGACCTCTGTTGGGCAAACGTCACCTCAACCCCTGTCTGCATAACGACAAGGTTCGCCTTAGCGTCGTCCACCTGCTGAGCGGCGATGAACCCGCGTGAAAGGAGATTTTTGAGACGCTCGTAACGTGTTTTTGCATTCTCAAGATTAGCCTTAGCGTTTGTGATATTTGCCTCCGCAACCACCATTGTCGTGCCAGAAGCCTTGTACCTCGCGTCCGCGCTGGTTAAGTCCCCGTCTGTGGAGGCGGCATCGGCATCGGCTTTCGCTTTTGTCTGGTCAAGGTCGGCTCTGGCACTAGAGAGCGCAGACTCTTGTTGGCGTAGTTGGGTGCTGACGGAGGCTTCTGCGGGGGCTTGTGCAATTATGGCTTGCGATAGGCGATAGCGGGTTTCTGCTACAGCCGCCTCTTGTTGGCGTACTTGCGCTTCAATTTGAGAGGTGTCAAGGCGTACCAGAAGCTGCCCCTTGGTCACTCTATCCCCCTCGCGAACCTGTAAAAATTCGATACGCCCTGCAAACCTCGGCGCCATCTTTACGTTGAACGGAGATTCTGCTGTCCCAACGGCTTCAATAGTGTTTACTACATCTCTCAGTGCGACAGGGGCGGTAGTCACGAGAGGAGAGGACTTCAACCGTGCCTCTCTCTGCTGGGACTGTGCGGCGGTATCTGCGTTTTTCGCTCTCATACGCCAACCTATCCAGACTCCAAGCCCAACTAAAGGAACCAGTACTAACAGACCTGTACGCTTCATGAAAATAAGAAAATGTCCTTCCCGCTTTGGATACACCTCATTGTATAGATAGGTAGAACCCCAAAATGTAACACTTCTCAGCGTTATTAGTTGGGTTTCTCGGCAATGCTTACTTTTTAAGCCCCTCTGCAACCTTGCGTATACCCTCCACCGTCTCATCAAGGTCGTTCAGCGTATAGGCTTCATTCACAGATAACGCGATACAGGTATTGAGAATGGCTTCTGCATTAGGACACATCCCCGCCCGATAGTCGTAAGAGTCGCAGGCGTGGGGAGCGCGAGCGAACGCGCTTTTGTTCGTGAAGAGGGGGTGTTCGTAGACGCACTTTCCAATGTAGTGCGCTCCTATGGGCAGTCCTTCGGCTTGCAACGCCTTCGCGACAACATCGGTACTCACTCCCATCTGCGACTCGTCTACGCGCATCATATAAAACCACCATGACGGCTCTACCCCCTCTGCAATTCCCGGTAGCGTAATTCCGCGCACTCCCTCCAAACGGCGCGATAGCTCTCCGCACCAAGCCTGACGGCGCGACACAATGGAGTCGAGTTTTCGGAACTGTGCGAGCGCAACCGCCCCCTGCAACTCTGTCATGCGGTAGTTATTGGCGAGAAAGGTCGGGCGGCGCTCCGGCGCGTCGGCTCTTCGCGAATAGGCTTTGTCTGTGCTGAGGCGCAGGCGCTCCGCTAAGGCGGCATCGCGAGTCACAGTGATACCGCCATCTCCACAAGAGATATGCTTGTATTCATTGAAGCTAAAGCACCCTATGTCGCCGGTAGTTCCGATAGGTCGCCCCTTATACCGACACCCAAAAGTCTGGGCGCAGTCCTCAATGAGGTAGAGGTTGTGGCGGTTGCATATTTCGCGCAGAGCGTCGAGGTCACAGGCGTTGCCTGCAAGATTGACGGCGATGACCGCTTTTGTTCGGGGTGTGATACAAGCCTCCACCAATTCGGGGAGGAGGGTGTAGGTGTGCGGATGTAGGTCTGCAAAAATGGGTATTGCGCCCTGATAGAGAATAGGAGAGAGCGTTCCCATGTCGGTTATTGGCGATGTGATGACCTCCTCGCCGGGAGATATTCCTACCGCCATGAGCGCCGAATGGATTGCCGCTGTTCCACTTGTACAGCAAACGGCGTAGGGAACGCCGCTCTTTTCAGCGAACTCCGCTTCGAGTTGCCGCACCTTTTTGCCCTGTGCGTAGAAGAGAGTGCCCTGCTCTAATGCCTCCTGTAACTGCTCCATCTCCTCCGCACCGTAGCGTTGTTCACGCCCATAAGGGGTCTGTTTTGCCTTCATACCGCCGTCAATCGCTAGTTTAGCTCGCTCCATGTCCTCTTCTCCTTGCCGTTTAGCCCACAAAACGTCCCTGCCATGTACACTCAGGGCGTTTGAGAGGGTACTATATGGGATAATTAACCTAATCATCCAAAAATAAGTGCGGCACTTTTCGCCTACCCCTTCACAGGGCAGGGCGAATGCCGCCCACCCTATCCCAACCCTTACCCCTTCGCAAGAGGAAGGGCGAATGCCTATAACGAAAGGCTTTAGGGTTTCGCAAAAGTTGGCGGAGAGTGGGAGCATTGCAAGTCTCCCCGCGTGCGAAAGTGGTGATTTAGAGGGGGCGGGTGGAAGGTTGTTTCTAGCCGCGCCGGTAGACTATTCGCCTAACTATGCCTATACTCCTTGAAAAACCTAAGAATGTTTTACCGATTTCTTCCGCCTACTACGTCGGAAACATCTGTATAGACCCGCCCGTTGTCCTTGCGCCTATGGCGGACGTGACGAACGGGTCGTTTCGTCGTCTCGTCAAGCGAATGGGTAGTCCCGGTCTCGTGGTCACAGAACTCATCAGCACTGCCGCAATTCACTATGGAAGTAAGCGCACTCTTGAGATGTTCGACGTAACCGAAGAGCAACGCCCTCTCGCAGTGCAACTCTTCGGAGCCGACCCCGCAATGATGGCGGAAGCCGCCAAGGTCGCAGTTGACCAAGGGGCGGATATTATCGATATAAATATGGGATGTTGGGTTCCCAAAGTATGCAAGACGGGCGCGGGAGCCGCTATGATGAAAGACGAAGCCGCCGCCTGCCGCATTGTGGAGGCGATCGTCAAGGCGGTAGAGGTTCCCGTTACGGTGAAGACTCGCGCAGGCTGGCAGTATGGGCAGTTCGCCACCGTCGGTCTCGCGAAAAAGCTGGAGGAGGTAGGTGTACAAGCCTTTGCCCTCCATGCCCGCTACGCTACTCAAGGACACACGGGAAATGCGGACTGGGAACTCATTCGACAGATGAAAGAGGCGGTCTCAAAGCCCGTTGTCGGCAATGGCGACATCAAAACGCCGCAGGACGCGCTTCGTATTCTTCAAGAGACGGGGTGCGACGGCGTGATGATTGGCAGGGCGGCGATTGGCAACCCCTCCCACGCTAGACGAACGGATTGAGACCGCTCTCGCGCACGTTTCCGACCTCGTGGAGCATCTTGGCGAGAATAGGGGAGTGCGCCACCTGCGCGGTCAGCTACCGCTCTATTTCAAGGGCTATCGCGGTTCGGCGCGGCTTCGAGACGCTATTACCTCCGCAGACACTATCGCCATGGTTCGGGATACTCTGGCGCGTTTCGCCGACTATATTTCCATCGGACTCAATGAACACGGGGAGGACTCTCCTTTTGAAAACTAGCCTCTGCGCCCTGTTTCTAATTTTGGGCTTTGTCACGCCTCTTCATGCAGACAACATGAAGTATCTCGAAAACGCACATATTCGTGTAGGAGTGGACTTAGATAAGGGCGGCGCTATCGCCTATCTCTCTGTAAAGGGCGGCGAAAACCTTATCAATGTTCACGACAAGGGGCGCTATGTACAAGCCTCCTACTATTCGGGACCCACACCTTTTGGCAAGCCTCACCCTGATTGGAAGAACTGGGTATGGAACCCAATCGGCGCGGGAGACGTATATGGAAATATGGCGAAGGTCATCGAGTCCAGCGTTAAAGAGAACGAGCTCTACGTAAAGACGATACCCATGCAGTGGGCGCTAAACAATGTGCCCGGCGACTGCACTTTTGAGACGTGGATAACTCTCGAAAAGAGCGTTGTAAAAGTGCGTAACCGGCTAAACAACGCACGAACCGATCACACCGACTACGGCACTCGTGACCAAGAGCTTCCTGCCGTCTACACCATTGGGAAACTGAACCGCCTAATAACCTACGATGGCAAAGAGCCGTTTACAAGCCAACCTGTGCGGGAAATCAAAAACTCCGGTCCTCCTTGGGCAGGTTGGAAGGCGACGGAACACTGGGCGGCATTCGTAGATAGTAAAGACTTTGGGGTGGGGGTGTTGCATGAGGGCGTGTACTCGTTTATTGGCGGGTTTCACGGTTTACCGGGCAAGGGCGGCTCGCAAGACGACGCGACGGGCTATATCGCGCCTGTTCGCCAAGAGATGCTCGACCACAATATCGTCTACACCTACACCTTCGATTTGATTGTGGGAAACCTAAAAGAGATACGTGATCACGCAAACAGCCACCGTCCGCAGACTACGAAGCCAGACTATCGCTTCCGCGCTAATCGTCAACACTGGCTAAGGGCGAACTGCTCAGATAGCGGTTTCCCCTTCGCAGGGTACTGGCATATTGTACTGGACAAGGACGACCCGCAACTGACCTCTCCTGAACAGTGGTGGAGTGCAGTTGAGGTTCCCCAACTCAGTATTCGCGCCGCGTTCCATACGCACGAGACTCAAGCGAAGGTATTCTTTAGCGTGTTGGGGAGAGAGGGCTTTGCCGAAGAGCGCACAGTCAACTTTACCGTCATTCCGGACGGGCGCTTTCGCACCTATACTGTAGACCTTGCCTCAAGCCCACACTACAAAGGTATCATTACGGGGATACGCATCGACCCCGAAGATAAGGGAAGTCCGGGCGATTATATTGACCTGCTCTATATCTCATGGAGGTAAGGGCGTAACAAAAGGTCGAAATCGCCGTCTTAACATACTATCAAGGTTACTACTCAGCCCTCACCCTGCCCTTCGGGCATCCCACACCCGATTCGGGAGAAGGACTTGTAGCGAGAGGTAAATCTTGTGCTCTCCATGAGAGAGACCTGAGTAGTTCCCAATACTATCAAGAAGCGTTTGCACACATAGAGGGTTACATGACACAAGCCACAACTACCATGCCGATAGTTCTTACCGAAGACCACGATACGAGGGCGGGAAACTACTTCGTCTCCAACTATCCGCCCTACTCTTTCTGGAAGCCCGAATACGCAGAGGAAGCCGTCACCGCGATAGACCGCGCTCCCAACCCCGAAACACCGCTAGGGGTCTATCTGCATATTCCCTTCTGCCGTCGTAGATGCCACTTCTGCTACTTCCGCGTCTACACCGACAAAAACGCCGCCGACATTATGCGGTATATCGAATCTGCCATCGCAGAGATAAAATTATATGGGCAAAAGGCGTTCATTGGCGGTAGAAAGCCTAAGTTCGTCTACTTTGGCGGCGGTACGCCCTCCTACCTCAGCACCACCCAACTCAGACACCTGACGGATAACATGAAAGCGGTTCTGCCTTGGGACGAGGCGGAAGAGGTGACGTTCGAGTGCGAACCGGGAACTCT
>JAPLCR010000627.1:0-5902 GCA_026392135.1 Armatimonadota bacterium | reverse complement strand
GAACTCTCACCGAAGCGAAGGTCAAGACGATTCGCGACATCGGTGTAACCCGCCTCAGCCTTGGCGTAGAGCATTTCGACGAGCGCACGCTCAAACTCAACGGACGCGCACACGGCGCAAGCGAGATAGACCGCGCCTACGGCTTCATTCAAGCAAACGACTTCCCACAGGTCAATATAGACCTCATCGCGGGGATGATGGGCGACACGGACGAAGGTTGGGAGTTCGCCATTAAGAGAACCCTCGAACTCGCGCCGGACAGCGTGACTATCTATCAGATGGAGATTCCGTACAACACTACTATCTACCGCGATATGCAGAATCAAGGGCATGAAGTTGCCCCTGTTGCGGGGTGGAGCCAGAAACGCGAGTGGGTGACTTACGCTTTCGAGCAGTTGGAGGCGAATGGCTACAGCATATCCAGCGCCTATACCGCCGTCAAGAACTCGTCCAAAACCTCTTTCGTCTATCGTGACCAGCTCTGGACAGGAGCCGACCTGATAGGTCTGGGAGTCGCCTCCTTCTCGCATATCGGCGGCACGCACTTCCAGAATCAGCACAACCTCGACCCGTACCTAGAGAAACTAGAGAGGGGCGAACTGCCTATCTACCGCGCTCTTACGCCCACATCGGAAGAGACACTGATTCGCGAACTGATTTTGCAGAGCAAACTCGGCTATATCCGCAAATCCTACTTCCAAAAGAAGTTCGGTGTAGATTTGTTGACCCATTTCGCCTCCGCTTTCGCGACGCTTTTCGCGACGGGTTATCTGCATGATGAGGGCGATATTTTGCGCTTCACGCGGCAGGGGCTACTGCAAGTCGACCGCCTCGTTCACGAGTTCTTCTTATCCCAACACAGGGATGCACGCTACGCCTGACGACCTACGGAGAGGACACCCAAGCAAGTTATGAGTGAAGCGTTCCCTCTGCTCTTTCCTCTGGACAGGTTTTATGCCCGTCAGGAGATAGCCCTACCCGAAGCTCGACGGCTAACCGCGAACGAGGTTCCGCAACCCTATCGTCAACTTCTTTGCGGCGAACACGACATGACTCCCACCCTCGAAGCGTTCCACAAAGACCGTATTCATCTGCGGGTTCTGGAACGCTGGCAGGAGGGGGAGGCGCTTTGGCGGCTTGTTGCGCTGGAACTCGTGGATAGTGGTCGTCCTGTAGAGTTTGGCGCGATTGTGATACACCTCTCACTATTTCCGAAGGATGCGGCGGAGGTTGTACTTGAGGGACACTGCCCCTTGGGGAGTATTCTCGCCATACACCATATCTACCACGAGAGCCGACCTTACGGGTTCGTCTCCGTGCAGTCGGACAGTGTAATAAACAACGCGCTGGGGCTACAAGGGGCGCAGACCCTGTATGGGCGGCGTAACGTTCTCAAAACGCTGGACGGCTCCGCTATCGCCGATATTTTGGAGATACTCCCACCGGAAAAGCCGCTCTGTACGTAGCGCAGTAACATCCCGCTGTCTGACTCTTTAGTGTCTGCACTAGGCACTGCTTATACCCTGTGCAGAGGACACAGCAGTGAGCAGGGCGGCTTGTAGACGTATGAACTGCAAGAAGCAAAACAAAATTAAAACAGAATACTGTTGACAAGCCCTTTAGAAAGGGATATAATGAGTTGAATATACAGGAAGTGGTTTTCGTAGTAGAGATTCCACATAAGCGTTCGGAGGAGATACTGCCTTCGTAAGAACGGGTTTATGGGTATTGCGGTGCTAATAGCACTTCTGTAGCTTCGCGACTTGTTACCTAATCTTCCTCTTCTCGTATTGTTGTTGGCTTTAGTGTTTTTCTTCTTTCCCCTTACCTGTACAGATGGGTTCGCCTATACCCCGACATGGGCGCGTTGAAGCGACGTTATCGCTAATTCTCTATTTATTTTCTTTGGGAGGGTCATAACAAAATGATTGGCTCGAAATCTCGAAGCCTAAAAGGTTTCACGCTCATTGAGCTCCTAGTTGTCATCGCTATCATTGCGATTTTGGCGGCTATCCTCTTCCCTGTTTTTGCACAAGCCCGTGAGCAGGCTCGCAAAACAACCTGTATCAGCAACCTGAAACAGTTGGCGACTGCGAACTCCATGTACATTCAAGACTACGATGAAAAAGTCGCCTTGAACGTCACGACAGACACCGCAACCTTCTTCTATACATGGCAAGACCTGATTCAGCCCTACACGAAGAACTACCAACTCGTGATTTGTCCCGACTCCCCGTATCGCGATCCCAATCCGAACGGCTTCGAGTACTGGATGTCTTATGGCTCACTGCCTACCGCGGGCTCTTTTGGGTTCGACGCGTTCCGAACACGTACCAGTGCTTGGATTCAGGACTATGTGCCGGCGAGTGTCCGTTATGACGGCGTAGAGGGTTATGGCTGGTCTGGAGACCAGTGGTACGGCTGGCCCGTAGGAAGTGCCCCAAGTAAGTCTCTTGCAGGTGTTGCCCGCTCTGCGGAGTATGCGTTTATCTTTGACAGCGGCAACTTCGATGGGTGGCATGGTGTGTATGGATTGGACACTGGTATTGGCTGGTGTGGTGGTTGGGTTGGTTACGACTACTCGTTCTTTGGTCCCATGCCCCGCCACACAGGCGGCAAAAATCAGTGTGTCGTTTCCAGCCGTAGAACAGACTATGGTGCTGGTATGTACAACATCGCCTTCCTTGACGGTCATGCCAAGTCGTTCAAGCCCGGTCAGTTCCTAAAGACAAACCCCAGCCTGCCCGATACCCTTCAGTACCTGTGGCCCAACGACTAATCATCGTTTGAGAGGAACGCATCTGAGATGAAAAAACAGGTATCGCCTGTAGCAGTTGGTATCGTTATTGCTGTGGCTCTTGTTGCCATTATCTTCTTCTTTATGAAGAGTAGTGGTAGCCCTAGTGGGAATCGTCCTACTGCGGCACAAGCCAATAGTGGTCCTTCCATCGGCGGAAAACACTTCCCTGGTGCGGCAGGAGCAGGCGGCGGTGGCGGTGGCGCAACACCCGGCGGCGGTGCGAAGGGTGGCGAGTAGTTTCTCGCTCTCACCTCTGCCTTAATCAATCAAAACTCTCCCCTTCTTTAACAAGAATGGGAGAGTTTTGATTTTTCAACCTTTTTCAATCTACGAAAATCTATTCTGATAGGACTCGTTGTCATGAAAGTATTGGTCACTCGTGATATTCCTGAGCAAGCATTGGAAATAGTTGCAAAAAATGCGGAGATGGAGGTATGGCGTGAAGCCCGTCCCATTCCGCGTGAGACTCTCCTCGAAAGGGTGGTTGATAAGATTGGGCTTCTCTGTATGCTCACAGACCGTATAGATGATGCGGTGTTGGAGCAGGGCAAAAATCTGCGCGTTGTGAGCCAGATGGCGGTGGGGTACGACAATATAGATGTCGCCGCCTGTACACGGCACGGTGTGCCTGTTGGTAACACACCGGGTGTACTCACCGAGACGACGGCAGACACCGCTTTCGCGCTACTCTTAGCGACGGCGCGGCGAATGTGCGAATCGGAGCAGTTTCTACGCGCTGGAGAGTGGAAGATGTGGGATCCTATGCTCTTACTGGGGCAAGATGTTCACCATGCGACCATTGGGATTATCGGTATGGGGCGCATCGGCTACGAGATGGCACGCCGCGCATACGGCTTTCAGATGCGTATTCTCTACACAGGTCGTCGCCCGAACGAAGAGGCAGAGCAACACTTCGAGGCAGAGCGTGTGGACATGGCTACTCTGTTAAAGGCGAGCGATTTTATTTCGATACACACTCCGCTGAACCCGCAGACCCGTCATCTATTTGGAGCAGAGCAGTTCGCCCAGATGAAGCCTACTGCAATGTTGGTCAACACGGCGCGGGGGGCGGTAGTAGACCAGAAAGCCCTCTACACGGCTCTCAAAGAGGGCGTGATTGGCGGTGCAGGGCTGGATGTCTTTGAGCAGGAGCCTCTACCAATGGACGATCCGCTACTGACTCTACCCAATGTTGTACTTGTACCGCATATCGGCTCTGCCTCTATCGCTACGCGCACCCGGATGGCGGTACTCGCCGCCGAAAATCTTGTCGCAGGAATACAAGGCAAACCTCTGTTACACCAAGTTTCCCCTGCGTAACTTACCGCAACATTCCAATAATTGGAGTAGAACCGCAGAAAAAGCGGAAAGCAACGCAGATTCGTACTGCTAATCTCTGCCCCTCGCCATTTTGGAGAGTGGGGAGAGGACATCGAAGCACGAATTCAGGAGACAAAGGAATGCCTCAAAAGACGGCTCTCATTACAGGTATCACGGGGCAGGACGGCTCCTATTTAGCGGAGTTTTTGCTAGAGCAGGGCTATCGCGTGGCGGGGATGGTGCGGCGTGCCTCCGTAGATAAGTACGAGCGTATCGCCCATATCATGGACAGAATTGAGCTGGTACAAGGCGACCTGCTTGACCAGTTTTCGCTCATCTCAGTATTACAGCAGGTACAGCCCGTTGAGGTGTATAATCTTGCCGCGCAGAGTTTTGTGCCGACCAGTTGGGCACAGCCTGTGCTTACCGCAGAGTTTACCGCACTGGGTGTGACGCGCATTCTCGAAGCGGTACGCCTTGTGAATCGGGACATACGCTTCTATCAAGCCTCTAGTTCTGAGATGTTCGGCAAAGTGCGTGAGACTCCGCAAACAGAGACGACCCCTTTCTATCCGCGCTCCCCCTACGGCGTATCGAAGGTGTACGGGCACTATATCACTGTGAACTACCGGGAGAGTTATGACCTTTACGCCGCATCAGGTATTCTCTTTAACCACGAGTCACCGCGCCGAGGGCTAGAGTTTGTAACTCGCAAAGTGACGGATGGCGCAGCGCGAATCAAGCTAGGCAGAGCCAATTCGCTCAAGATGGGAAACATCGACTCGCGCCGCGACTGGGGTTTTGCGGGGGACTATGTCCGTGCAATGTGGCTCATGCTACAGCAGGACACACCGGAAGACTACGTGGTGGCTACGGAGGTTTCTCACACTGTTCAGTATTTAATAGAGGTAGCATTTGGGTATGTGGGGCTGAACTGGCGCGACTATGTGCAGATTGACCCCGCATTCCTACGCCCTGCGGAGGTGGATTTACTGGTAGGAGACGCTTCCAAAGCGCGTGAAAAGCTGGGTTGGAAGCCGGATGTCTCCTTTGAAACGATGATTGAAATGATGGTTAAAGCCGACCTAGAACGCCACTCGTAAACCCATGTCAAAAAAATTGCAAAGGCTTTCAAAATACTACTTGACGTTACATTATAATTCCGTTGTACTGAACTAACAGTGGATTCACGTAGTTGAAGGGGGTAGGTAGGGATGCCGAACTTCGTATGGTAGGGTATTTGGGGAGAGTCGGGGGGCGAACTCTCGCCTTCCGGTAGGTAGCGGCGCGGGAAGTTGCGGCGGCAGTCCGTCTGGCGTAGCCGCCCCGGAACTGGACGTGTCTACCGGACGACTGCGGCAGAGTTGCGGCTTTGAACTCATGGCGCAGAAGTACGGGCTCGCACGGTTCTGAGAGGGGGGAGCGGCGGTAAGGCCTCTCCCCTACTTGGCGGCACGGGGTATCTGAGAAGCGTAACCTCGATGGTCTCTGGACAGGTTTCCATCCAAACGTTTACCTACAATCAGCATATTCAGATGACGGCGGTTCGGCATCCTGACGGGACGAACTCCGCCTACACCTACCGTGCAGACGGGAAGCGCAGTTCGGCGCGGGAGGCTCCGAGCGTTGTTGTGACGACGTTCGTTTGGGACGGCGAGGACTATCTGGGTGAGGTATAAGTAGCGAGTGTAACGATTGATGCGCTCGCAACGTCTTAAAGTATTAGAAGGAGTGTCTGCAATGGCAATGAAAACACGTTATAATGTGGTGAATGGTCAGGTG
>JAPLCR010000213.1 GCA_026392135.1 Armatimonadota bacterium | reverse complement strand
GAGGCACAGCAAGTTCCCCTTGAAAAGTTCGGGAAACGTAGTTTGGACGCCTTCCTTGTCTTTCGACAAGAGCAGGGCAAATCTCAGTCTACACTCCACCACGACGCGCTCTGCGCCAAAGTCTTCATGAAGTGGTGTCAGAAGTACGATGTCATCGAGAGAAGCCTTCTTTCGGATTATGAGGTGCGCTCCGCTCCCAAGCCCGCCATGTATATGCCAACTCAAGAGGACATGACAACGCTCCTCAAGTCGGTTCTCTCCTTCTACGACCCCGCCTTCCATCCCGAAGCGCGTTTCCTCGCCGCCAACAAGCGCTCGTTCCACCGTGAGCGCAACTACGCCATTTTCCTCACACTGCTGGACAGCGCCTGCCGCATTGGAGAGGTTCTCGCTCTCAAGACAGACGATTACCAGGAGAAGGAACTCCAAATCATGGTGCGTCACAGCAAGGGGAGGGAGCCGAGAACCATCCCGCTCTCCAAAGACTCCGCAAAAGGCGTCTCCGAGTGGCTGAAAGTACGCGCTAGGGTTATGAAGACGGTTCCCAAGGAGCAGGATAATGGCTGGCTCTTCATCAACGAAATGGGAGACAAGATAGACGAACACCGCTTTCTTGACTTCCTGCGCCGTGTGACTGAGTATGCAGAGATTTCCTCAAAAATCACGCTCCACAGTCTGCGCCGTTATAGTCTTAACAGATTGGCGAAGGAGAGCCTCTATGGAGCGCAGGCGATAGCGGGACACAAAGACCCTAAGACGACCCTCATCTACACCCAGATAGACACCGGGTACTTGAGGGAGGTACACAGTCGAGCGGGAGTGATTGGCGGTATTGTTGAGCGGAAGGAGATAGTCAAGAAGAAGCGTCTCCTGTAGGTAGCCTCAGTATTTCCGTCTGGAAAGGCGATGACCTCTCCGCCTGTGTGCAAGTAGTTGGTCTGCGATTTGCTCCAGCCACCCGCGAATAAACTCATGGGTGAAGGCGTTTACGATAAGGGCGATAGTTGTAGCGGCGATTTGACGCTGTGTCGGGTCTCCCAACGGAAGTAGATGGGTGAGGAACTCTATCGCCAGTTGGTAGAGTTCCAACGTGAAGGCGATGAGAATGGTGAAAACGAAGGTCGCTCTCAGTATAACGCGAATGTTGAAGAGATGGTGCGCTACGGAGGTATACGCAATCATGGCGAGCAGGAAGATGGTGGAGAGGGTTCCCGCATTTATGAACCGAAAGTCGTGATAGAAATAGGGGAGAACGATATTCGCCGTGATGCCGACCACTCCTGTCACCAGAACGCCAAAGCCGACTAATCGAAGTTGAACTCTGGTCTCGGAAGGCAGTTGAGCGGGAGGGCGGAAGGCGATATTCAGAGCGGCGATAACGAAACCGACGATGTGAAGCAGGTACAAGGGAAACAACCACCCATACGTTGTAATATGTTCTCCCGTCGCCAAAACCACCTCTGATTTGTCCACCAGTCCTGTGAAGAGGGAGAGGAGTATGAGAACGCCACTTTCCAACCATAACCACGCCGCGCCTTTGAAGGGACGTTTCGCCAGCATACAGACAAAAAGATAGACGGCAGGCACGATAAGAGCCGCTGTAGCGAAGTTTACCCGCCCCCAGTTGAGTAGAGCGGGATTCACCGTCTGAGCGTTGTAGACAAAGAGACTACCTACCCATCCGAAGAAGGAGAGGGCGAGTAGCGCATAGGAAGAGTTGAGGCGCGAAAAGGGGTCTCTGGAGAAGATGTAGAGCGCAGAGCCGAACAGAAAGGCGAGACAGAGGAGATAGAGCGAGGCGACAACAAGGGACATAGGAGGCAGGTTAGGGTGTCATAACCATTGCGATTCTAGCCTCTATTTTGCCAGAGGGAATACGAAATGGCAAGCGGTAGCCGTT
>JAPLCR010000022.1 GCA_026392135.1 Armatimonadota bacterium | reverse complement strand
CCTGACCATTGCCGTAGATTTCGTACTCCCAGTTCAGCCAATCACCGCTCATCTCATAAACGCCCTTCTCCCCTTCAACGGTGAAACGAGGATTCAGGAAGGTGAAAATCTCCTTTTCCACTACCGCTATGACCTGTTCGTTTTGCAGAATCTCGTACGTCTGAGCAAGCGTGAACAGTTTGTGGTGGATAGTTGCGATACATCCACCCGATTGGTCCATAACGTCCAGCGTTTTACCGAAAGCAAATGGACGCGCCTCCACATAATAGACAGGGACATCGTCGTCGTTAGTGATGTCGTAAGCGCCTCCAAAAGAGAACATCTGCTCGCGAATATGCAGTCTCATTGCCGCAACCTCCCCTAATCGTTGTCCGCTATTGCTCCGAATTAAGTGTTTTTAAAGGCTCTTTTCGCCAAAACATACCGGCAAGTTCCACGTCCCTCGCCTCTCTTCCTGCCCCGCCCAATATGATGCCGAGCGTCACACCGCCTAACGCTGGAACGTCGAGAGGTCTTCGCCGTTTTGTAGCTGTGGGTTCGTCCGCCATGGTACGAGCCTCCCATTTACTCTGGAGTTAGGTGTTTTGAAATAGCGGTATCATGCAGTCAAAGCTTCGAGGCTCTCCCAGCCGTAGACAACCCCTCGAAGCGTATGCCCTGCCTCTTCAATGTCTCTCTTTAGGATGACCCGTCCACCCATAGCCTCATAGAAACGACGCGCAGGCGCATTTGTCTCCAACACTCCGATGCGAAGCGCGGCAATGTTGTTTTCAGTCAGGCGGGCGGCGATAGCTTGCAACAGTCCGCGCCCAACGCCCTGCCCCTGACAATCAGGATGCACATAGAGAGCGCATACCTCCGCCGCCCCGTCTGAGGCTTCTATGTAAGCCATGCTTACGCCAATAATATCGCCCCCCGCCCCTTCTGCGACATAGATACACTCTTGGAAACTTGCACTGTTTGCGATGTTACGTAAGGTTTGTTCCCAGCCTTTCGCCGATACTTCGTACGTCCAGTTCTGCTTACGCGCCTCCCAGTCCTTTTCTGGTATCTGCCCTCGGTGCGCTGTCATAAACGTATCCACTAGGACGCGCCCCATTCCCACAGCGTCGGACTGGTTCGCTTCTCGAATTATCATACGGAACGCTCCTTCAGACTTACGGCGATTAGCCTCCTGTTGTCTATCCGCCTCCATCGCCGCCTCTATGATTTCGCCCGGCTGAAACTGACTGATAAGCAGGTCAACCTCCTCCGCCTTCATCTCTTCGCTTACGCCTCCATCGAATAGAACGCTCTTCGCGCACTCGCCTATATCCTGAATGGCGCGTTCATAGCGATAGTACGCGAGAGCGGTTAGGTTCACATTCGTCGCGCCGTACCCCTCAAAGAAGAGTGCCTCTTGCCTAGGTTGAACGCGCCCCGCTATCATAGAACCCACAATGAAGAGCAAATCACGCTCTCTGGGCGCGAGAATGGGCGTATCCCAGTCTACCAGATAGATGCGCCCATCCTCCGCGACCAAGATGTTGCCAAAGTGAATATCAGAGTGGCATAGGACAAACTCAAACGATTGGGCTTGCACTTTTCGCCCCAGAAGCTTGGCGCGTTCGACAATACGGCGTATTGTCGCGGCGTTGTCGTTCCAGTAGGCTATCAGCCGCTGTTCGGCGGGGCTATCCCTCTGCAACTCTGGTATTTGCGCCGAAATTTCAAGAACTAGCGGAGCGGAAGGTATGTCGAACCGCTCTTTAAGGACTTCCTCCTCCACTAGCGACGCGAACCCGCCGGAGTGAAGTGCGTTTAGCGTCCGTCCAAACTCACGCCACTGTCTATCGGTAAGCCCCTCCGCCATCGCGTTGTCACCGCGAATGAACGGAAAGACCGCTAATGAGACTCGTTCGTCAAGACGACAAAAGAGTTCTCCCCTCAGCGTCTTAAGCGGCGCAAGGATGTTCGGAATCCCATGTTCAACGAGTACGCGAGGAGTCATAAGACCTGCGAGATTCATCTCTCCTATTCGCACCTTGACAAAGTAGGTCTCACCCTCTGAACAGACCGCTTCGTAGACCGCGGCGTTCAAATCGTAGCCGATAGGAAGAAAGCGAATGTTGAGCACTACCAGCCCATACTCTGTGTGAAGGCATTCTGAAATCCCCGTTGTAGAGATATTTGGGTTGTCGCGCATATTACCTCTTTTTAGGGTAGAAGACGATATGTCGGCAAAAGAAAAATCGCTGACTTGGCATCACGAGAGTTTCACCGCTTCCTAGTTTGTCGTGGAGTTTCCCCCAGTATCACTGCGTCGTCCAACCCCCATCCACATAGAGGGCACTTCCCGTGCAAAAAGAGCTCTCCTCTGAAGCGAGGAAGAGTATCGGGTAGGCAGCTTCAATTGGTTCGGCAGCGCGTTTCATTATCTGCCCCTTCGCAAAATCAGCTTCCGCTTGCTCGCGTGTGTAGCCGGCTTCCTCCGCCATTTTTTGCACTTGCCCCGTCCATATTAGTCCGGGGCAGACGCAGTTGACGCGAATATGGTCAGGCTCAAGGTCTAGCGCGGTGCAACGGGTGAGTTGTAGAACCGCGCCCTTGCTTGCATTATAGGTTGCCATCTGCGCCTGCGCTATCACGCTAGAGACGCTGGCGACGTTGACGATACTGCCCCCGCCGTGTTTTCGCATATCTTCTGCCGCGTAGCGCATCATGTAGGCGTAACCGAAAACGTTTGTCGCCATCACCGTTTGCCAGTCATCAGAAGTCGCCTCCACCCCTTTCATCACAATCCTTCCCGCATTGTTCACAAGAGTGTCCACTCGCCCAAATACGTTCACGCACGCCTCTACCACACGGTAGCACTCGGATTCTTGAGACATATCCGCTGTAAGAAATATCGCCGAGCCTCCCTGCTCCCTTATGATTAGAGTGGCGGCTTGCCCTGCCTCTTCGTTCACATCGGTCAGAAAGACAGAAGCACCCTCTTCTGCAAAGAGTGTAGCAGTGGCGCGACCTATCCCGCTTGCGGCTCCTGTCACCAGTGCTACCTTACCTCTCAATCGCATATCAGTCTCCTCTCACACTCCGCTAATCGCGGTAACTAGGGTCGAGTCTATCCAGTTTTCGCAATACCCCGGGCCAAGCCAATGCTCCTCCCGATTGGCGCCTAGCCTGTTTGACCTGCTCTCCTGCGGATGCGATAATCTCAGGTGCAATGGGTATCAAATCGCCGCGCCCGCTCTGCGCCCGTACCTGTATTGTGCAGGTTGTCTCGAAGAAGTACATTCGCAAAAACGCCTCTTGTATGGTATCGGCAAGGGTTATCAGCCCATGATTGCGTAGCATAAGGAAGTTTTTGTCGCCTAAATCCGCCACCAAGCGCGGCTTCTCATCCTCCCTGAGCGCCACGCCCTCAAAGTTGTGGTAGGCAAGCGACGACAGTACAAGGATGGAGTGTTGGGAGATGGGCAGAACGCCCCGCTCCTGAGCCGACACCCCAACCCCGTTAATACTGCGTAGGTGGAGTACGCACTCCGCATCCTCTCACGCCGCATGAATCGCGCTATGAATAACAAACCCGGCAGGGCTAATTTCGTAGGGACTGTCCATTCTCTTACGCCCCTCGAAATCTACTTTCACGAGGCTAGAGGCGGTTATCTCCTCGAAAAACATCCCAAAAGGATTGGGTGTGTTTCATTTGAGTTGGT
>JAPLCR010000165.1 GCA_026392135.1 Armatimonadota bacterium | reverse complement strand
GGCACGTATAGACCAACTCCTTGAGGAGAGTGAACTGGACTAGTGGTCTGTGAGGGTAAGCTTTGGCGTTTGAAAAACGGTAATGCTCAACTTAACAGACCTCTAACTATTTGAAGGGTATTCGTGCTAATCTCAGAGGCGAGGTAAAGAGATGGACAATGTACAACGGTTCAGCAGGCTTGCTCTCTTCGGAGTGATGGCTTTAGCCTCCTGCGTCTCTGCACTAGCAGACAAGCCTAAGCAGATTGACGTAGAGGTTTCTGCGGGGAAGTCGGCACTTGTCAACGCCCCTGTTATCGTCGCTTTACCAGATACGGTTAGCCTTTATACAGGCGATGGGCACTTTGTACTGCAATCGGGAAGCGACACGATACCCGCACAGGTCTTTTATCAAGAGGGAAGAGCTTTCCTCGCCTTTATTGTAAATGCACTCTCCGCTCAAGAGAGACGTGCCTATCGGCTCTTATGGCAAGCGAACTCCTTAGAGTCGCAATCAGGGGTTGAGATAAACGAGTCGCAAAAGGGTGTTGAGGTTCTCTTCATACAGCCTAACCCCTCCACCCAAAAGAGAGAGCGTCACCTTTTTACACGCTACCTTACGCCGAGCCTCCCCAACAAGCCATTTTTCTATCCCATTTTAACTCCGGAAGGCAGTCATTTTACGAGGCAGTGGCCCCTTGAAGAGATTGCTACAGACACCCATGATCATCCCCATCACCGTGGTCTGTGGTTTACGCATGGCGAGGTGAACGGCGTTGACTTCTGGTCGGAGCAGAAGGCTTTTGGAAAGACAGTTCATACGCTGACCAAGAACCCTGTTTCGGGTTCAGTTTTCGGCGGATTTCAAGCTTCGACAGTATGGATTACACCTAAAGGTGAGCATATTGCCGACGATGAGCGTACCATTCGCATTTTCCCCCTCTCCAATGGCGACACCCTCTTCGATTTTGACATTACGTTGACCGCCAACAAGATCAATCTGGTGATGGGCGATACAAAAGAGGGAATGTTTGGTTTGCGCCTTCCCGACACTCTTGCACCAAGCAAGAAGTTGGGAGGGAGTATGATAAACTCGCGGGGTCAGAAACTAGCCGCTCTTTGGGGGAAACCTGCGGAGTGGGTGGACTATTTTGGGACAATTGGAGGTAAGACCTACGGAGTAGCTATGTTAGACGGCGCGGCAAACTTGCGTCACCCGCAGACATGGCACGCTCGTGATTATGGTCTCTTTGCGATAAACCCCTTTGGGCTACACGACTTCGGTTTGGGAGCCAAAGGTGCAGGCGACTACGTTATTCCGGCAGGTAAAAGCCTTAGCCTTAAATATCGCCTTGTGTTTCATCACGGTAATACCGATGAAGCGAACATTGCTAACCACTACACCACTTACTCCGAGCCTCCCCAGGTGAAGGTTACCGTGCGTTAAACGCTTCTTTGCTCCCATCTTGCCCGTCTAACACTCCCCTTCGCAAAGCTTTGCTGGTGGGGGTAATCGATATGGAGGGCTTTGTTTGTACCCGTCCCTCATCGTCCTCCGGAACCTCTGGGCACTCCTGTATTGCGATACATCTCTTAAACACACTCCAATGAGTGCTTGCGTGCGTGTTTAGAGACCGCTGTTCGCCTTAACGCAGAAGGCGCATGGTGAGCGTCTCTGTTAGCATGGTGATATTCGCGTTCGCGTCCAACCATCTGCGTGCCAGCAGTATCGAATCCATGCAGGAGATCCATCGTTCAGGAGTTCCTTGTTGTGCCAAAAGGCTCAACTTCGTCAGGCGGTCTCTGTTCACCACACGCTTCGCCGCTTCGCCTCCCACGCTCAATGTGAGCAGGTCGCGGTAAAACGCAATGAGAATATCGAAAACAGTAGCGAGTTGTTGCCTACCCACACGCTCTTTCCCCCCCTCTTCCCCACCGCCCTTTTCGCTTTCAGACGAGGTACTCTCTCCTGAGAGTGCTTTGACCTGCCCCGATAGTTTCCGTAGTTGTTCGGCAAGACGCAGAGCGCGGACATGGGGGGCGACAGGGAGACCTTCCGCAAAGTCCAGAATACGCTCAATTTCCGTCCCCACTTCTGGGTGTTGCGCCATACGAATTGCCTGCCCCACACGCCCCTCTGCGTAGGCTGCTACTACCTCGGCTCGGCTCGGCTCGACTCCTAGTGTGGATTTCAGATACTCCGTCAGCTCTTCTACAGGTGAGGCGAATAGGCGCACCGTCTGGCAACGCGACACGATGGTGGGCAACACCCGCGCGGTGTGCGCGGCAAGCAGGATAAACAGTGCGTATTCGGGCGGCTCTTCAAGCACTTTGAGAAGACTGTTCGCTGCCGATTCGTTGAGGGATTCGGCTCGCTCGATAATGTAGACCCGTTTTTTGCCAAGTGATGGGGCGTAGGGAAGGCTGTGTGTGAGGACTCCGGGAGGGTGGTTGTCTCTGTCCCAAAATTGCCATATCTGCATCTGTTCGCCCGCAGGGGAGAGAGTGACGATTTCAGGGTTGTGCCCTCTCAACGCCTCTCGGCAGGAGATACAGGCTCCACACGCATCAAAGGGCTGTCGTTGGGGATTAAGGCAGGCTACGGCTTGCGCGAAAGCCTGTGCCAACGCGCCCTTGCCTACTCCGTTATTGCCTACAAAGAGGTAGGTTCCGGGTAGGTTCCCCGATTCGAGGGCGCGTCGGAGTACCTGTTGGGCTGAGTCATGACCGAAAAGTTTGGAGAGAGAGGGCATTGTTCGTTCCTGCGTGGCATAATTCAGGGCTAAAAGGTAGCTACTCCGCCCTCATACTGTCCTGCGGACATCTTTCTCCCGGTTCGGGAGAAAGACCTGTCTACAATGTGGTCAGAAAAGTTGATTTGCCTTCCTGACTTGGGAGAAGGACTTATGCCGAAAGGTGAATCGGGTACTCTCCAATGAGATAGACCTGAGTAGTTACGCTAAAAGAGAGGTTTATCGGGGCGTATAGGCGGCTCCATGCCCAAAAATTCCCGATAGATGCTATTCCTGTACTTTTCGCCTATCTCGTTGACCGCGCTAATGAACGCTTGATAGGTTCCAGTTCCGCCTAACTTATCCCAAAACTCCTCGCCTATAAGCACAACCTCGTCCTCCTGCATATTGAACCAACGCGCAGGGAAAGACCATGAGTAGGCTTCACGAGTCACATACGGATTATAGGGCAGGGCGTAGTAAGCACCGTCAACTTGGCGGGGTTCCATGCTGTAGAGTTTGAAAATCTTCTCTTTGGTCACCTTCGACTGGTCGCTATTTGGCAAGGGGGCTTTCAACTCAAAGGCGTACCGCAAGTTGTTGCGCCTATCTTCTGCGTAAACGTCGCACACTATCGTAACAGGAATGTCCTCGCCGCCCCCTTCCAGAATATAAGAGAGTTCTTCACTCCAGTTCGGCTTAACACGTCGCTCTTCTTTCCCTTTATGCTCAAGCCGGTTGAGAACCTCCGACATACGCCGTAGCCGCTCTTCCTTCACTACGCCCTGAATAGTATGTCCCTGCTTGCCATAGCCTAAGCCAGCGTTAGCGACCTCAACGGCTAGAAGTTCCCAAACATTGCCGAAAGGGGTGACGAAACGCCTCTCAAAATGAGCGCCCTTGAATATCTCATCAGGCACGAGCGCGGCGTATAGCGGACGCGCCGCGTGATGCTTCTCCGCAATAAAAGGGTCTGTCACGAGAGCCCTGTCCATAACCCTATCCATCATGTTCTTAATGACGGATTGAATGGCGTTTTTCATCTTTTCGCTATCTGTCATCCCGCTCTCCCGCTATCAAGGTTTCCGCCAGATAAATACCGACTCGTAAAACTCGCCAGAGCGCCGCCCTGTTCGCCGATTTACGTGGCGCTGAACGATGGCTTCCACCTCTACGCCTACCCGCTCCGCTATTCCCTCGTATAGGTTCGCTTTATCGCCTGCAACGACGATAAAGCGTCCGCCGGAAGGCATAGATTTAGAGACATTCCGAAATACCTCCGCGATGTCCTCCTGGTACTGCCGTTGCGCTCTCTGGCTACTCCCTCCGCAAGCGGGTCCTATCTCCTTCGCCCTCCTGTCCTCTAATCCTAAGAGGTGATAGGCGTAGGCGTGTTGGGCGTGATAGTCTATTAAGCCGACATAAGGCGGACTGGTGACAACCCCATGAATCGGCGGCGCTTCCACAGTCCTGCTATCAGCATGATACATGGTGATAGTTGCATCTGTACGCAGAACGGCGTACTCTTGGATACGCTTAATGGTATCAAGGCTATAACGCTCAAGGAACTTCAAAGCGGTGGTAGTGGGGGAGCAAGTCCGAGCGTGCTTATAGCACCAGTAGGGTTCTGTTTGGGGCTGTTTTGGAAAGTCCAAATCAAAGTGAGTGGTGAGACGCGCTGAACGAGCGGAGCGACACAGAATAACCTTTAGAAGATTAGCGTACTGGTAGTCGCCAGTGACGACGAAATTCAGATAGGTCAAAAGCTGTTGAAGCGCTTGCGGGGCGTACCACGCCGTCAAGTACTCCATATCCTTTTGGGGGAGGTTCAACCCTGTCGGAGTGAAATCGTTCCACAAACTGAGTTGACTTTCCGATTCGGGGACTGCCTCCTGCACCTTCGCAAGCGCGTCCAGAATCTCCGATTTCGCTTTTTCTACGTCGTACTTATCAGTTTTCGCCTGGCAGAGTAGCGCATTAAAGGCGGATATGTCGTATCCTATCGAGTTGATACCTAGTTCGTTGGATTGAACGAGGGTGGTTCCGCTTCCGCTAAACGGGTCTACTACCGTCTGACCGGGTTGGAAGTACTTCCGTAGGAATATCTCAACTAACTGTGGGATATATTTGCCGAGATAGGGGTGGAGGCGGTGAACGTGCTTAGTTCGGATGCGTTCGGGCAGGTCTGTCTCTCGCCAGTTGAGATTGAAAGCCTCTAGCGGTGTAGAGGCGGAGACCTCATGGGGAACAGTGGGAACTCCTTCGCCTGTATAGGCGAACACTTTTTTCTCTTCGTTGGTGAGCATTGTTTTTTGTAAGGAACCTGCTTGCAAAATTAGCGGTACAAAACCTATTCTAGTGTACCTTATAGCCGTCTCTAATCCTAAATTGTCTCAGGGCTTTGTGCGCGGGGTGGAGTGAAGACAACAGCAGAAGCCAGCCCCTATGCTTTTTGTGGTTCGCAAGAGAGGCTCAGCGTGTAGTGACCAGTGAGGATCCTTCCGGCTTCTTCAAGAACTCGACGAAGATACTCTCCTTTTGTAGCCCTTGACGCACACCGAGAGGCTTGCCTTCGGGAGTCACCACAACGTAAGTGGGTAGAGCGACAGACTGAGTCAGCT
>JAPLCR010000087.1 GCA_026392135.1 Armatimonadota bacterium | reverse complement strand
TGTTCTTTGTGAGGCGATGGTTCAGAGTTTTAATGAGGGTAGGTGGGTAGAGATTTCGCCACCATCATAACCTATTAAGGAGAGAGAAGATGCAATTAGGGTTTGTGAGTGCTATTCTACCGGAACTCTCATTGGAAGAGGTTCTAAGCTTCGCTCAGGCGGAGGGCTTCGACTGTGTAGAGCTGATGTGCTGGCCCCCTGGCAAAGCGGAGCGTCGGTATGCGGGGGTGACGCATATTGATGCTACTGACTTGAACGAAGAGACCCTCGTCTACATTCAGGGGCTGATTCAAAGTACGGGGGTTGGTATCAGTGCGTTGGGCTACTATCCGAACCTACTCTCTCCTGTTGTGGAGGAGGCAGAAATCGCTCTCGCCCATCTCAAAAAAGTGATACTCGCCGCGTCTGTTCTTGGTATTGGAGTTGTAAACACCTTTGCAGGGCGCGATTGGCGACGCTCTATTGATGAGAATTGGAGCCAATTTCTTGAAGTTTGGAAACCGCTTATCGCCTTTGCAGAGGAGAAGCGTGTTCGTATCGGTATTGAGAACTGCCCGATGTACTTTACACAGGACGAGTGGCCCTCTGGCAAGAACTTAGCTATCTCCCCCTCTGTGTGGCGTAGAATGTTCGCTGAGATCCCCAACCCTTCGTTTGGCTTAAATTACGACCCTTCTCATCTTGTTTGGCAACAGATGGACTACCTTAAACCCATGACTGAGTTTGGGTCTCGCCTTTTTCATATTCATGCGAAAGATGTACGTATTGACCGCGACCGCCTCGATTCGGTAGGGATATTGGCACCACCTTTGGAGTACCACTGCCCTAAACTTCCCGGACTGGGTGAGATAGACTGGGGACGCTTTTTTTCGGTTCTGGGAGATGCAGGATACGAGGGAGCAGTCTGTATTGAGGCGGAAGACCGCGCCTATGAAAAGAGCTTGGAGTCGCGTAAAGCCGCCCTGCGGCAGAGCGCACGCTACTTGAGAAACTATTTAGAGAACACTACTGATTAGGAGGTTTCTGTTATGCGATACACCCTTGAAGAGTTGGCGAAGAGCATCGACCATTCGCTTCTACAACCCACTATGACCGACTCAGACCTAGAAGAGGGTTGCAGGCAGGCGGTAGAATACGGAGCCGCTTCTGTCTGTATTAAGCCCTACTATGTGAGCCGCGCCGCACAACTACTCGCGGGGACGGGTGTTGCGGTAGGAACCGTGATAGGCTTTCCGCATGGCGGGAGCGTAACGGAGGTGAAACGCTACGAGACGGAGGTTGCCTGTAAAGACGGAGCGACGGAGATTGATATGGTTGTCAATATCGGTAAGGCGCTCTCTGGCGACTGGGAGTATGTGGAGCAGGATATTCGCGTGGTGACGGAGGAGTCGCACAAGCATGGAGCCATCGTAAAGGTGATATTCGAGAACGATTTCATGCCCGACGACGCGATAAAAATTCGCCTCTGCGCGGTTTGTGAAAAGGTGAATGCAGACTTTGTGAAAACCAGTACGGGCTACGGCTTTGTGAAGGGTACGGACGGGAAGTACTCCTATAAGGGTGCAACAGAACACGACCTCGCTCTGATGCGTGCTCACTGTTCACCTAAAGTACAGGTTAAAGCGGCAGGAGGAGTGCGTGATTTAGATGCGCTTATTCGGGCACGTGACTTAGGAGCCACGCGTATTGGCGCGACTGCTACGGCGGTTATGCTGGAGGAGTATCGGCGGCGCGTGGCGGCGGGGGAGACAGAGGGGGCAGAAGGAGAGTTGGGGGCAGGAGGTTATTAGTAGATGTAGTGTAAGGCGGCAACCGGCTATTTAATCTCTCTCTTTCTTTTGGGCAGCTCCTCCTCAATACGGGGAGGAGCTGCCTTTTTCGTGGTTCTGTTGGGAGTTCACCAAAGCTTATAGCGGTTCCGTTTGTTGTTGCCCTCATCAGGCAAGTGATACTCTTTCCCGAATGAACGGAAGATGTGTATTCGGTTAAGGGG
>JAPLCR010000124.1 GCA_026392135.1 Armatimonadota bacterium | reverse complement strand
GCAGAACCGCCTCACAGGGCATCCCGTGAGGCGGTTCTCTCTCCTATTTGGAAGGGCTTTCCCATGATGTTCGCTCTGCTTTATCTTCTTGCGTTCTCATCAATGAAGTTGCCGCAAACGATACCTTTACCGCTCTCAGTCCATTACTCGATTACAACAAGCAGTGACACGCGCCTTAACGCCCAATGCGAACTTCACTGTAAGGGCGTAATGTTGCGCGACGTTCTCAAAGAACTTGAGGCGCAAACGAAAGTCAAAATACTGGTGAAAGGGCAGTGGATAGGAGACCTCCGCGCCACCATTTTCACAAAGCCCATACCCCTCCGCACAATGCTCGTGCGTATGGCTAGCCTTTTTCATCTCTCGTGGAAAGCGGAAGGCGATTCTCCTAACGAAGCGACCTACTCTCTCTATGAAAGTCCTATAGACAAGCGATACGCTCAGGACATAGCGGATACGGGCTGGAAGAGCGTTATGGCGAGTATTAGGAAAGGGCGAGAATATGCCTCTTTGTCTTCAGAGGAGCTAAACAAAAGAGCGGCGCGTGGTGATACGATGGCGCAAGCCCTGTTGCGGCATGACGGCGAGAGAGACAAGTTGAATCTCTTTTGGGGTTTGGACGATGCTTCCTATGAGAAACTACGGGATCGTCGTCCACTCCATTTTCGCTATGACCAACTGCCCACAGATTTACAGTCCTGCCTACTTCGCATTCAACAGAGCAACATAGCGGAGAATGAACGCTCTATTGCATTAGCACGTCAGGAGAATCCAGATGTGCCTGCCTATATCGCTCCCAAGTATGAGACAGCAGATTTGCGGCTTCGTTACCTCCTCCGCGGGGAGGGAGGGGCGGTACAACTCTACGCTCTTGTTGAAGCGAACAAATCGGGATTTTCCGCCTACTACCCTCTCATTAATGTCGATTCAAAAAACCTGTGGCATCAAACTCTCTTTAATAGCACTCAACTTCGCCTTCCTGCCAACAAACGCGCCATAAACCGCAAAATGAGAGAGGATATATCTGTTTCCGCAAAGAGTTGGGGGGATACAGCGGAGCAGTTACACCAAAAAACAGGGCTAAACATCTTTTCGGATGCCTACAATGGTCCCTCCTCCTATATGGATAATGCACAGGTTGCCCAATTCCACTCGTTTGACGAAGGAACAAAGCTCGAAAGTGTTTTACAAATTGGCGACTCTTGGAGTAGGAACTGGTGGCAAGAGGGTGCTTTTGGCAACGATGTTATGTACTGTTTTTCGTGGTGGTATCTCGTGCATAAGCCTAATAACTATGAGGCACTAAAACAACGTATTCAGCAGAAGCGCAAGCGTAAAGAGCGGCTTAGCCTTGAGGATGTTGCTGAAGGGGCATCTCTACCCGGAATTATGATGAGTTGGCTGGAAGACACAACGAACACAGATTTGTTTCTCGCGCAGACGAGTGCTGGTGTGTTTCGCCTCTACAACTCTTTGAGCGTATCGGAGAGGCGTTTACTTCTCACATCAGGCTTAAAGAAAGCAGTTCTGACTTCCAGTTTGTGGAGTAGTTTTCAAGACATACTAGACGATATGCACTATAGCTTGACCGAGAACCAGAAGCAGAGCGCGATTCTTATTTTGGAGTGTGAAGGGAGTACTAGTACGTTTTCCGTAAAATGGCTTGATGATGCTAGCGGAACATGGCAACAGGAGACGATACTTCGGATAGCGGCACTTCCCAGTTTCCTGAAGAGGGTAAAAGACCAGTGAAAACTCTCTCTACAGTATTAGGTTTGCTTGTGCTTCTATGCACGATGGGCATACACTC
>JAPLCR010000511.1:1211-4598 GCA_026392135.1 Armatimonadota bacterium | reverse complement strand
AAAGAAAACACACAACAAATAACAGGGAAGCATATCTTCCCAAAGCCCCACAACCTAACTCGTAACGATGTCTCAACATAGTGATTGACCTCTAAAGCAGAATAAAGAGTGAACGAACATTCCGAAAGGTTCTATTTCTCTTCGGTATTTCGTTTAAGATTACCTGAAAACGCGCAAAATTTAGCAGTTGTCTACCAAGTTTGCGGAAACAGATGGAGCGGAATGTCGAAATATCGGAAAGAGATATCGCCTACGCACTGTCGGGGCAGAAACGACTGCCCCTGCTGAACCCTCAGGTGGAATGTGGTGCGTATTGTTTGGCTTGGCGAGAGCAGGGTGAAGTTCTCTGGTTCGCTTGGCACACAGAGAACCCCTGATGGCAGGTTTTTACGGTCAAGGTCGAGAGCGATACTATGCACTCCTGATGTCCCTCCATGTGCTAAAGTCACAATCGCAGTGTAGGCACGCATATTCGGCATGGCAGGGTCATCTTTCTCTGGCATGACCCGTAGGTAGGCGATAAGCCCTGCTGAGAGACCCCCTATATCTCCTAAACCGTTCTCGAACTGTTGGAGTGCCCCGTGAATCTGTTTTCCGATACTCTGTTGGACGCGATTCTGTTGGAGATAGTTACGCACTCTTGACTGCGCCTGATTATAAGAGAGCAGGAGGCGTTGAAGGCATTTGTAGCGTTTAGCACGCTGAGAGGGGGAACCCCCTGCTTGAATCCCAACAAGGTACGGCTCACCTTCGTGCAGAATAGCGCGTAGCGCATTTGCGGCTCCTGCGTTTTGGCTAGCCAGTTGCCCAATGAGGCGGAGAGCTGTTTGATAGGCGCGGTTGGTGGTAGCACTCAACTCAGTAAAGCGTATCAGTGATATCTGTCCGGGGTCTAGTGTAAGGGTACGCTGAAAGACCCCTGTTTGCATTAACTCGACTCCCGCAAGAGAGAGCAGGGAGATTTGAGGGGTGCTGTCTTTTTCTTTTGTATCTGGATTTGGGGACGTAAAGGCGAGATGTTCTATGCGATAGAAGCCCGCTTTTGCTCTGTATCGAAACGTGGTTTTTGCGGTATGCTCGGTTCGATTGACAATAAGAAGAGTTGTTCCTTCCAGTGAGCGGGGGGCATAGGCGCGTAGCCCTTCCGCTGGTACTGTAGAATCGAGCTTCAAGGAGACCGGACTTATGCGGTTACCGAAGCGTCCCCACTGAAACCAGTCGTTTGTAATAGGCTCTGCGGTGGGGGTAGTGAGGCGAGATGACAGCGGAGTAATGTCTACTTTCGCGCCCTGCAATATCTCGCGTACCTCTTCGGGAGAGGCGGCTTTGAGTTGCGTGGAATCGACCTCTACAGTAGCAGTAAAAGAGGTGCTTGGGGCAGTTTGCGACAAGGCGGGGGCGGTGTTTGGCTTGCAGGAGAGAAGGCAGAGCAGAATAGGAAGATAGGTTCGATAGCCTCTATAGGGTGGGTTTAGTTTCAATGGCATTCAGCATCTCCTTATTGGTAGGCGTTTCCAATATCTCTTTCACGCGTCTCTCAAACTCTTCGCGCTCCAGGAACACGCGCCGTCCACAGGTTAGGCAGAGCATCCCTATATCGGCTCCTGTGCGCGTGACTTGCCACGTATCGCCCCCACAAGGGTGTTTCTTTTTGAGGCGCACTTGCATATCAGGCAGGATAGAGAAAGGGATTGGCATTTGGATTCCATTTATAGTAAAACGTTGCTACTACTACCATTCTACCTCAAAAATGCCCTGTTCTGGAAATGAGATGCTTTTAAGGCTTTGCGGGGTGAGTCGTATCACGGTGAACGCGGATAAAGTGATCTCGTGTTTGTGTGGGTATTTTGGATCCGGGCAGGATTTTACCTAGAGGCATATGGCAGTTAATGCACCCCGTTTTTGCATTTACCGGGCAGGGTTTGCCTACTGTGAAGGCTTGTGTGGCGGCGTTGGGAGCAGGAGAGGTGTGGCACTTTAAGCAAGCCGCTTCATAGCTTTTGGGGTCTGGGTTGGCGTTGCTATGCGGGGTATGGCAGTTGAGGCAGGAGAGATTCTCTTGGTTTGCGGTGAAGCATCTACTTTTTTGTAGACCGAAGAGTGGGAAGCGCCGTGTTGCGTCTGCGGCGGCATTCATCTCTAGCTCGCTCACGTTCTGCCCTGTAGTGTGGCATCGGGTGCAGAGTTTGTTCTTTTCTGGCGGGGAGAGGCGCGTTAGGCGTTCTAAATGCAGATCGCCTGTCTTATCTGTACGCATCGCCTTAACGTGTTCTGATCCGGCTCCATGACAGGACTCGCAACCCACTCCGAGTAATTTTTTCTCTGAGACGAGGGCATTGTCGGGGACGGCAACGGCGTGGCAAAAGACACAACGGCGCGGGAACTCTCCTTTATGGATTTTGCCTAGCTTCATGTCGGTCAGATGCTCTTGCCCCGGCGTGACATACCATTTATGATCTTTGGGAAAGTAACTCATACGCAGTTCAGCGAGTGAATCGCGCCCTAGAATGGCGACAAATGTCATTCCCGTTTTACCGGAGCCAAAAACGAGGTCGAGGGTATCACCGCGTTCTGGTGCGTTAGCTAGTGCGACACGAAAACGTCCCTTTTGCGTTGAGAGGGCATAGTTCGTCCCTGGTATCGCGCCCTCTGGGGGAGCGAGTTCGCCTAAGCTTTTGCGATCCATGACTTGTAGCGTCTTGGCATGATGACTCACAGAGTGTGTTGCGGATTCTGCGGTGTGGCACTCTCCGCAAACAGCACTACCTGTGTAAATGGCACTTGCCGTTTGGGTAGAGGGTTGGGGGAGCGCGGGCTTAGCAACCTTCTCGGAACTACGTGAACAGCCTGCCAAAACAAACAGTCCTGCTGTAACGAGAGTCAGAAGTCCTACGGCAAACTGGGTAATGGTCCCACTACTGTTCTTCATACTGCACCTTATTCGGAGAGCTATGTAGAGAGGTTCGATACTACAGCACACAATTCCTGCTGGGCAGTCTCGTTGGGGCTAATTCCTCATGAGTGCTGCACACATTTCAATTTTTTTGAAAATGTTGTTGACATACCTACACTGGTCACGGTATAATAGTTAAACAATTCGCGAAATGAGGAAATGAATGAGTTCCACAGAGAATGGGCAGCTTGATGTAGTCGCTATGTTCAGAGCGTTGGGAGACCCGACGCGCTTACAAATATTCGAATTTCTGCGCTCGTGCTGTTGTCCTGTCTCTGTTGAAGAGACGGGGGAGGTACGCCCTGTTTCTGGACCAACTGTCGGTGAGGTTTGCTGTCAGGTAACGGGGGCAGAGCAGATAAACTCAAAAATCTCTCATCACCTGAAAGAGCTTCGCCTTGCAGGTCTTATTACGGTTGAGCGTAGAGGTAAAA
>JAPLCR010000511.1:565-1099 GCA_026392135.1 Armatimonadota bacterium | reverse complement strand
TTTGTGGTGTGAACTATGAGGTGTTGGCAGGGCTGGCTGCCTATTTACAAGCCGAACCACCATTAAAATCGGAACAAGGAGAAGAAGCACATGACTGCTGTTAAGGGGGCTTTTACGCCCAAGACGCATATCTCACTGAACGTTAAAGATGTTGAGCGTTCGATCACTTTCTATGAGGGGTTCTTCGGTGCATAAGCGCCGTCCTGGCTACGCAAACTTCGACCTCATCTCCCCTCCCTTGAAGCTTGCGCTTCAAGAGGCAGTTGTTACGGAAGGGGTGGGTGTACTCTCTCATCTGGGCATTCAGGTAGCGACGCAAGAGGAGGTGCAGGAGGCACGTGAACGACTGATAAGTTCTGGGCTTGCCTCCTTTGATGAGGGCGACACCGTCTGCTGTTATGCGAGGCAGGATAAAATATGGGCGCACGACCCAGACGGGAACGGTTGGGAGGTGTATGCGTTGCTTGACGAGATGAATGAAGAAGAGGACGACCACTTTCAAGCCGGTGGTATCGTAGGTGAGAGTACCTGCTG
>JAPLCR010000511.1:0-543 GCA_026392135.1 Armatimonadota bacterium | reverse complement strand
TCCAAGTGAACAGACAAAAGCCTGTTGCGGCTAGATAGGAGTGAAGATTATGATGCAGACCATCACGCTTACCACAAGACCCTCCCTGACTGAGGAGGGTGGCTCTGTGAAGCTTAGTGCGTTTAGGAATCTGCTTGACGCTCACCGCGAAAAGCAGTTCCGCCTGACCCTTCCGAATAAAAGCGAAGTTCCCGTCTCTTTTCATATTACAGAGGTGGCGCACGTTCAGAAGCGATTTATTGACTGCGGCGGTAAAATCCACACGACTGACACCTGTCAGCTTCAGGTGTGGCTGGGACCTGATACCGACCACCGCCTACTTGCGGGGAAGATGGCGGATGTACTGAATATCTCCAAGAAAATTCTTCCTGAGGGTCAAAACCTTGACATCGAGATTGAATACGAGGATGTGACCATTTCACAATATCCTGTTGTTGGTCATACGGTTACGGAAGAGGCGGTCACCCTTCATCTTGCGTATAAACATAACGACTGCTTGGCGAAAGAGGTGTGTCTTCCTAGTGCGACAGCGGCTAATGAAGG
>JAPLCR010000275.1 GCA_026392135.1 Armatimonadota bacterium | reverse complement strand
GTCGGGTAGCCCATCGCCGTCAAAATCTGCAAAGACGATACCGAACTTCAATTTGCCAAGAGAGGGTTGCCCTATACCAGAGGGGTAGGCGACCTCTTGAAAGTTCATGCCTCCTAGGTTGTGGTAAAGGGTAGTTACCTCATTCGAGAAGTTCGTAATGGTGAGGTCGAACTTTCCATCTCCATCTACGTCTGCGGCATCAGTTCCCATTCCTGCCCGCATACCGCCATCCTCTCCGTAGGCGACTCCTGACTTCTGCCCAATATCCTCAAATTTGCCATGCAGATTGTGCAGAAGAGCGTTTGGAGTTCCGTCATCGGCGATAAAAATATCCATCCAGCCGTCGTTGTCAAAGTCGCACATCAGCACGCCGAGGCTTGCGCCCTTTTTGTTTTCTGCGCCCCACTCTTTTGCCTTCTCTGCAAACTTACCTTGCCCTTGATTGATATAGAGTTCGCTGGCTTGCGTACCGTACTGGTTTGGGGTACAGCCGTGCAGAATGTTTGCACTCTGGCAGAAGGGCATATGGGAGTCGTAGGTGACATAGTTACCGATAAAAATATCGAGTAGCCCATCTCTGTTCAGGTCTACGAAAGCACAACCGATGCCCCACGCATTCGGGCGGTGTTGTAGCCCTGCCTCTTTCGTTACATCCTTGAACTTGCCGTTATGCAGATTACGGAAGAGGTAGTTACCCCCGAAGCCTGTTATCAGCAGGTCATCAAAGCCATCGTTGTCGTAGTCTCCAATACAAGCACCTGTCGCGAAAGACTCCACGACAATACCCGATTCGGCAGTCGCATCAGTATACGTCCCGTTACCGTTGTTGTGATAGAGTTTTGTACCGGAGGTCTGCTTGGGTAGCTTGTAGTCTTGCCCTGCATTCACAAGCAGTACATCTAACCAGCCGTCGTTGTCGTAGTCCAAAAAGCAGGCAGAGCTACCCATCGTCTCCACAATAGTAATGGGAGAGCGTGTGGTGGCGGTGTGGAGAAAGTTAATACCGCGCTGTGCCGCGACCTCTACCAGCTTGAAGGGAGCATCGGTAGAGGCTACTTGGGCTGGAGCGGAGGGAGGCGGGGCGGAGTTCGGGCGGTTGCAGGCTCCTGCTCCCAGTAGAAGGATAAGCCCCACAAGAGTACGTAGCCTCATTACGGTGTCGCTCCCTGCAAGAGTGCGTCCGCCTCGGTCTTGGTTGCCGGAGTATTCAGTGCTTGCAGTGGTTTGGGTGACATAGGGTGGTCAGGCTTCTCCTCTTGAATACGCTTGCAAAGAAGTACGGCAAGCGCGTGTTTACCCGATTCGATATAGAGCTGAGCCAACTCCGCACGGCTATCCCAATCATTCGTGTTATGAGTTATCATCTCTTCGAGTTGCAGTTCACGTCTGCCGTGTAGTTTGCGCTTCTCGTAGATTTTCGCTACTCTATCGGCATCCGCAGTACGCCCTACTGCCCGTAGGCATCGTTCCAGTTGGTAGAGTGCCGCAGTGTGTTCTGGCGAGATACGGAGGGCTCGCCTCTGCATCTCCAACGCCTCTTTGTGCTTGTTTTGCCGAGACTTCACGCGCCCTAGCATATACCAGCCCTCCGCCTCCTCTTGGTCGGCGCGGATCGCTCTTTCGAGCGTCTCTTGAACTGTTTTCAGCTCTTCATCGGATTTGGCACGCTCCCACTGAACACGCCCAAGAGCCAGCAAGGCATTTGCATCACTAGGAGCCAGTGTGATTGCCTGCTTGAGAGTCTCTTCTGCTTTGTCGTATTGAGTCATTGCATAGTAGGCTTGCCCTGCACCTACAAGAGACTGTACAGACTTTTTGTCTCGCTCCATAGCGCGTTGGAAGGCGGTAAGCGCGAATCTGTAGTTGAGAGTACGCTGATAGGCTTGTCCCAAGTCGCAGAGTGTTGCCACGCTATTCGGCTCTAGTTTGTCCGCTTTTTCCAGCTCTTTGACCGCTGTAAAGGGCATCTTTGTTGCAATATGGAGTCTTCCCATATTGGCATAGGCTTCTGCGTAGTTTGGTCTCAGTTGGAGTGCCCCTTGCAGTGCGACCAGCGACTCGTAGTAGCGGGCTTGCAGTAGATAGGCGACTCCTAGGTCGTTGAGAACATCGGCGCGAGTAGGCTCTTTGTCTAGTACAGCGAGGAACTGCTTGACGGCGGAGGGGTACTTCTCCTCTTGCGCGTATGCAAGACCGAGTGCGTAGAGGGTTGGGGTAGAGGCGGGCTGTTTTTTGGCAAGTGCCTCCAGCTCTGTGGTACTCATGGTACGGAGCCGTGCCTCTTGTTTGCCTTGCCAGATGTTTCTACCAGCGGCTCCTGCCGCTATAATAGCGGCAAGAGCGAGTAGCAACAGAAGCCCTTTTAACTTAGTGGGGCGACTTTCCACTCTTTGGTTTGCCTCCTCCCCCCGGTGTCGGCGGAGGGGTCATTTTTTTGGTTGGCCCCGTAGCGACCTTTTCGGGTTTTCCACCGCGCATCTCGGTGATTCTCCACTCTCCGTTTTGCATCTCAAGGCGGAAGTCTACCATTTTGCCTCTACCGTCGAGCGCACTTACTAGGGCAGAGCCTTTCCCCATAGAGTTGAACTCGACCGTCAAATCCTTGATTTCGCCTTTTGGGGCACTGTCTTCTAGTGTGAAGAGCATCTTTCCTGCTTGCGAAATAATGAAGTAGCCGTTCCACTTATCCTTCTCTTTGAGGGGCTTGTAGCTAGAATTAGGCTCAAGCACGCTGGTTGCAGCGGCTTCATCTGCTTTTTGAAGTGCTGTCAAGAACTTCGTTACCTGCCGAGCAGGAGCACCGCTATCCCATTTTTTGAGGGCAACAAAGGCAGATAACTGCTCTTGATACAACGCGGCGAGTGTAATAAAAACGAGGATGAGCAGGACGATAACGTACTCTGTATAGCGTTTTCGTGGCTTGGGTTGTTTGGTTGTTTCTGGAGCGGAAGCGGACATAAAAATGGTCTCCTCACTCTTCTTATAGCAGAGTGGGTTATCGTAGTATGGCGCACAGTATTCTGTTAGAATAACGTAACTACTCAGGCTTATCTCATGGAGAACAGCAGAATCACCTTGCAGACAAGTCCTTCTCCCGAATCGGGAGAGGGATGCCCACAGGGCAGGGTGAGGGCTGAGTAGTTACTAGAATAGCACAATTTCAGAAGAAACAGGCTCCTTTTCATGGGAAAGGGAGCCTGAATAGTGCCTAATGGAGATTCGACTTCTACTGTTTGAAGTCGGAACCGCCGGCTAGCCCGCCGCCTTCGGAGGTGCTGTAAAGAACCCAGTTCATGTCGTGGTTTGTGTTCCACTCGGGGTCTTTGTGGTTGTGGCGATACAGTTTAACGTGACCGTCTGCAAAGGAGGCATTGAAGGAGCGGCGAGGATTGGCACGAATTGCCGCACTGCCGTCGCCTTCGGGGTGAACGCCGCCGAAGAGAGGAAGTTTCTCTTGGTGGAAGGATGCCGCCTCGTAGAAGACGATAAGGCTTGCCTGCTTGCCCATACCTGCTTCGGGGTTACCGAGCCAGATGCCGTCGTTATGTGCAGATCCCCAGCCGTTGTCTCCCATCTCCATTACGTGGCGGAAATGGTAGGACGAGGGGGTTTTGAACCAGTCGCAGTTTGCCCAGGGCCAGCCGCTGCTGGTACGTCCCCAGTAGTTTTCGCCTGTGTCACTAGGACACTTGAAAACTTGGC
>JAPLCR010000219.1:4017-4926 GCA_026392135.1 Armatimonadota bacterium | reverse complement strand
AATCTGTTGCGATTGTAGGCGTACTATGAAGAGAAAGCAAACGAAAGCACTAGAAGTAAAATGCAAGCCCATGAACCGCTCGATACAACGCTTAGCTCTTTTGTTGCAAAATAGTTTGCTAAATCTTTAAAAAATTTAATAAATCACCTTGCGTTATTTTGTACCCAAAGATATACTTATAATTAAGACTTCACTGTGAAGTTTAATTGGTAAGTGTGGTTGCATACGAAAACAGAATGCATACGAGGAGGTGAGCGTTTTTGAAACAGCAGATTAGCCCTGCCGTCACAGGTATCATCATTGTTATTATCGTTGCGGTAGTCGGTTTGTTCTTGTACAAAGGTACTGGCGGGGGCGGTGCTATTGCCCCTGGAGCACCCGCTAACAAAAGTCCGTTCGGACCTGGTGGCGGTGCTAGCCAAGACATGATGAAATCTGGTGCCGTGGCTCCAAAGAACAAGTAATCTTCTTTGTGCCTTTTTTCTGTGCAATACAGCAACTCGTGTCTATTGAGACACTCTATTCGAAGGAGAGTTAAGGAATGTTTACAAACAAAAAGCGAAGCAGTGGGTTTACCCTTATCGAACTGCTCGTAGTTATCGCAATCATCGCGATCCTCGCTGCTATTCTGTTCCCCGTCTTTGCAAAAGCCCGCGCCGCTGCCCGTAAGGTAACCGGTACGAGCAACCTAAAGCAAATCGGGCTTGCTACCATGATGTATCTGCAAGACTACGATGAGCACTTTCCCTACTACAACTGGGGAACCATGTCTTGTAGCGAAGTCGGTACCGGTGGAGCTTCCATCAGCGGCGACATCGAGGAGTTCCGCGGCAACAGTGCCGGCGCATGGTACAACTCCCTACAGCCATACGTCAAGAACCTACAGATGTTCCAAGACCCCAGCGACCA
>JAPLCR010000219.1:0-3997 GCA_026392135.1 Armatimonadota bacterium | reverse complement strand
TACTGTATCAACTTCCCACAGAGCAACTTTGTACCCGGTACAAAGAGCTGGCAGCGATCTACCTACACCTCCTACGGTTGGGCAGAGAGTATGACCGGAATGGCTCAAGCCGCTATGCAGTCTCCTGCTAGCGACGTTGTGTGGAGCGACTACATCGGTGTGCTTCTCGACACATGGAACCGTTTTGGCTGGACAGACGACCTCTACATCCGACGTGGACTGTGGAACGAAGCAGACTGGAAAGACCAGTGCGGCTTCGGCGGCGACCCACGTGGTAGCTCCGCTCCCTTCACACAAGAGCAGTTCGACTGTATGGCTAAAAACGGCTCGGTTCGCCATGAGACCCACGTTAATGTCTCCTTCGGCGACGGTCATGCCAAACTCGTAACCACACGCGGTATGCGTGAGGTCGGTCCTGACACCGGTCAGATTATCCCCGGAACCGGAAGCGTTACGCCCAAGTTCTAAGGATTGCGGTAACACCAGTATTCGGCGGCGAGGAATCTCCTTGCCGCCGAATATTTTGACTCTCACCAAAACTACTCCTCTAAACACCCTATGTACATTTTTGAAATGAACCGCCAAAGAACTCTACAAAACACCACGCTAGTAGCCGCCTGCCTAATGTGTACCCTCTGGGCAGGCTGTTCCTCCAAAAACGCGGAAAAACCTGTTGCCAAACAAGAGGCAACGCCGCCGGCACTCACAAACACACCGCCAATCAATGTCAATACTACTCCGCCAACGACAACCGCTACAAATTCCAACATACCGGTAGCAACACCAGATTCGATGATGAATCAAGACCCGTCTAACCCATCATTTTTTGTTTCATCGCCTAGTATTACTACGGCTCCCATCGCTCCCAATGAGAGCGTCAAGAGCCTACAAGACAAACTCGCGAAAAGCCCCAAAGACACCAAATTACGTATTCAACTTGCTGTACTTATAGATATACAGGGCGATACAGGGCTTGCAGAGGATGTTCTACGGGTTGCCCTCCAACAGGGGCAGAAGGTTTCCGAAATCTACCATGCGCTAGGAATGCTCTACCTGCGTTCAAGCAACTCTGGCAAGGGTGGTCGCCAAGAGTTGCTGAAAGGGGCAGTAGAGGAGTTTAAGTACGAACTTAAACTAGATCCCAAAAGCTTTGAGGGGCACCTGAATATAGGGCGTGCCTATACAGAGTTGGGAAATGCGAGTCTTGCACTTCAAGCCTACGAGACTGCCGTCAAAATAAAGCCGGAGGTTGCCGACACCTATCTTGGTCTTGCCTATCTCAACAACTCCTCAGAAAGGTACCCTTATGGGGTAAAGTATCTTCAAGAGTTTATTAAGCGGGCTTCGCAAAAGGGTCCCGGATATGTGCTACTTAGTCGGCTCTACCTGAATATGCGCGAATACTCTAAAGCCATTACGGCAGGGAAGCTTGCTACTCAAACCATGCCAAATAGCGGGAGTTCGTGGTATATTCTAGGGCAAGCCTACTCCTATCAGCCCACAAAGCAGGACTGGGCTTCCGCAGTAGATGCTTACCAACACGTCGTCAAGCTCATTCCTACATGGGCAAACGCCTACTTTGAGTTAGGAAGATCTTTAGAAAAACTGAATAGGAGAGAAGAGGCAGTCACACAGTATCGCTCTGCCATTCGCTATGAACCTATCAAGGGCAGATATCATTACCAGTTAGGGCACCTCCTGATGACTATGGGGCAGGTGGAAGAGGGCAAGAAAATTGTCACCGACTCTCAGAAATACATTAAGTTGAACGCTCAGGAAGAGATATGGACGACGAAGATTGCGACGAACCCCAAAGACCCTGAGAGCTATTACCAGCTAGGTCTCATATTTATCCAGTATGGAGACTACTCTAAGGCAAAGCAGTGCCTAGAGGCGGTTCTCAGTGCCAATCCTAAGTACAAAGATGCACGTGCCCAATGGACAAAAATACAGTCGTTAGCAGGAACCACAAAATGAAACTGAGATGGGGGATTCTGTCTGCCTTGCTCTGCTTACCTGCCTGCCAACCGTCAAAACCGCAGGAACAGGGCAAACAGGCTGTTGCGAACCCTACATCCAGCCCCGCTGAAACGGCTAAATTAGACTCTCCTATCCCCGCACAGTCAGAGACGGTCAACCCACCCGCTATAACGCAACTCAGCGTAGAGCAGGCGCGTGAAATACTCATAACTGCGACAAAAACGTTTTCAAAAGACCCTCAAACATGGCTTGAACTAGCCCTTTTTGAGTTCAAAGCGAACAACACGCCAGAAGGTGAAAGACTCCTCAAAGAGATACAACAGCGGTTTCCGACCTATGCCCGTGCCTCCTTTCACCTCGGTAGACACTATCTCTCTCAAAGAAGACCCCTTGAAGCCGTAGAAGCCCTCAATAGAGCGGCACGCATGGCTCCTAATGACCCGCTTATCCTGAACACCGCAGGTGTAGCCCAGTTAAGCATAGGCAACGAGAGCAAGGCGAGGCAGTACGGAGAGCAAGCCGCTAAGGCAGACCCGCGCTATGCGGAGGCATACATTCTTCTTGCGCGGGTGAACAACCATCCCGGAACCACGCAGAAAGCCATTGACTATGCCGCACTGTACGTCAAATATGCGCCCGACCCCTCTGCTGGGTACTACCTGCTGGGGCGTATATACACACAGCAGGGTAATAAAGACAAGGCGATTGAGTGGCTTACTAAAGCGCGAGATTCAGACCCCAAAAACCCCAAAATATGGCTCTTATTAGGGCGTGTCTACTACGAACTGTTTCGCACGACCAAAGAGGCAGAGGGGGTTCAGTGCTTGCAGAAGGCATTGGAACTCGACCCCAACCAGTGGGAAGCCCACCAGTGGCTTGGGCGATTTAGCGCGACCCAAAACAGATGGGCAGAGGCGGTGACACACCTGCAAGAGGCACTGCGCCTCTCCCCAGACCCCGGCTCTCTCTACTACGACCTAGGGCAAGCCCTCCTCAAATCGGGCAACATCATAGAGGGGCAGAAGATTCTCACACGTCATCAGAACTATCAAGACTACACACGTACTATGGGGCAGTTAACCGCTTCTGTGGCAAAAGATCCAAAGAGTAGAGGTTTGCGCTACGATATGGTGCGCCTCTGCCTGAAATATCATCAGGCACATGGAGCCATCACGCTTCTGAATGAGGCAGAGCATCTTCTGGGGACAGACAGCACCTTTAGCGCGTTGCGCCAGCAAGCAGATGCAGAGGTGAGCCGCGTACCTACGGGGGGGACACCTAGCCTTCCTGTACTGCCGGGAGGTTCTCTACATGAGTGACAAACCCTCTCCCAAAAAGGGACGTTCGCTCTATGCACTGATTAGTGTGCTAGTGGTCATGGGGATAGTCTACTATAGCCTGCCAAAATCGTGGTTTGAGATACCCGAAGAGACCAAGAAGCCCTCACCAACGCTCGACATTCCAGCAATGATACAGCAGACCGCCGACTCCAGAGACTTTAAGGATCACCTGCACGCAGGAATGCAACTCGCCAAAGAGGGGAAGATGGGAGAGGCAGAGGAGCGAATGAAGACGGCTCTGCGGCTTGCACCAGAGGCACCCGTCGTTCACCACAATATCGGCGTTTTCTATCTCAATACCAACCAACCCGACAAAGCGGATACCGCTTTTCAGCGTGAACTAGAAAGTTCGCCGGGATATGGACCCGCCCACTATTCGCGGGGGCTTGCTTTGCAAGCGCGTAGGCGTTATGCCGAGGCGGCACTACAGATGGAGCTGGCGACTCAACTCTCACCTGACTTTGCTGACCATTACCTCTCCCTTGCGACTCAACTCACGGGGAAGCGTCCTGTAGAGACTATTCAGAAATGGATAGATAACTATCTGCGGCTAGGGGGAGCCAATAAAGGAATGGCTTACTACGACGTGAGCGTTGCCTACAAAACGAAGAAAGACTACCCACCCGCAGTAAAGTACGGCGAGCTAGCTCTTAAAGAGGACGAGAACTCCTACCTCT
>JAPLCR010000510.1 GCA_026392135.1 Armatimonadota bacterium | reverse complement strand
GGTCTCAATACCTAGAACGGGGTACGGGGCAGGAAGGTCGGGCATAAGGGCTTAAAAACGCTCCTCTTGTTGATAGTACTGCTCTATGGCACGGCGATGCTCGTCGAGTAGTGTGCGGTATTGGTGGTGATGAATGTCACTTGCCCACATGACAACGGCACTTTCACCTGTGTCGACGTAGTAATGCTTCCGCATCGCCATCGGTTGAAACCCGTATTTGCGATAGAGGTTCTGGGCAATTCGGTTGTTTTCTCGAACCTCTAGTTTGAGATGTTTCGCCCGTCGGTAGAGTGCTTCCTCAATGAGGGCAATGAGAAGGCGTTCACCGATTTTACGCCCCTGCCGTGCGGGGTCTACCGCAAGGGTAGTAATATGTGCCTCATCCATCACTATCCACTGCCCAGCGTAACCCACGATTCTTTCGCCTTCTCGTGCTACAAGATAGACGGCTGAACGATTTGACAACTCCGTGACGTACGCACTGTAGTACCAAGGAGTCGTGTAGACCCGCCTATCGATAGCAGCAACTGCTTCTAAATCACGCTCACGCATAGGTTCAACAGAGATAGGAGGAAGAAGAATTGCCATGACGAAATGCTCACACTCCTCGAACAAAATCTAACTATTAGTGTGGCACAATAAGCAAAAATTGTCAACAACGTGATTGGGGACATCAGGACTAGCTACCTGCTAGGCTTCTCAGTCTCAACTAACTCCGCGACAGCCTTTGCCACAACCTTACTGTCTATCTTACCTGTCCACTGCTGAACGATTTGCCCATCCCTATCAATGAGGAATAGAGCAGGAACACCGTGTACACCAAATGCCTTCCAGACGGGTGCTTTGGTGTTGGAATCCAGTAGCATCGGGTAGGTGAACTTCCGTTTTGCGAGAAACGGCTTGACCTTCTTTATCCCCTCTTCATCAATGGAAATACCAATCACGCTGAAACCTGTATCCGCATACTTATCGTGTAGCTTCTGCATTTCTGGCATCGCCTTAACGCACGGAACGCACCAAGTAGCCCAAAAGTCTACTAGGACTATCTTGCCCTTATATTCGGAGAGAGCTACCACTCCGCCCTCTAGTTTCGTGCCAAGTGTGTCAGGGGCTGGGCGAGGTAGAACAGGCGGTAGGAAGGATTCAGGTGCCTTCTTAAACGTTTCGACCTCCGAAAGGTTGCAGAAGTAGTAGGCTTTACCCATATACATCACGCCCGCCGAGACCTTCTCTTCGTTATGCCCCTCTCCGTTCAGATTGCATATCACGCACACCGCCTTTTTAGGCAGACTCTTTTTAGCGATATTCTCAGGAACATCTTGTGCAAACCCGACTCGCGCCATAAGAAGCAGGTAGGCTAGTGTTACGAATGTTTTCATGGTGTATTGGTACCTTCTCTAGAAAATGGAGGGTTAGCAGTATAGAGTAGAGTTGATGGCATACCGTTAATATGACAAAACGACGAGGTAGGCACTCCTCAGCTCATACTCTATATTCTACCCTTTTTACTGTACTTGCCGACTACACTTACACGCTCTCGATTGTACCCAACCCGAACTCTCGCCCTCACCCTGCCCTGCGGACATCCCTCTCTCGATTCGGGAGAAGGGCTTGTCTGCACGGTGATTCTACTGTTCTCCATGAGATAAGCTTGAGTAGTTACGAAATTTGAAGAAAAAAGAATCCGCCAACACGGGAACACACTATTCAGCAACGTCGTCCAAACAGTAATACCCTAATGCTTCCAATCAATGTATCGCCTCCGTAACAGTGTAATGTAGTATGGTTTTGACTATTGTCTCTGTCTATTCGCATTATTCCTCTCTTACTACTCGGAGGTACACGACATTGAAGTCTCATTCGGCTTACTACTCACCGCGTCCACCCATACCCGCGCTGGCACTACTCAGTGCTCTTACGCTTCTCACCCTCTCTCCAACGCTCTCTCATGCCCAAACGGTAGGTATACCAATGGGATGGGGCTTCAACGGAGACGGAAATCTGGGCGATGGAACTTTCACCTCGCGCCTCTCTCCTGTCGCCGCCATTGGCGTAACTGATATCATTCAAGTTTCTCATGGGTCTCATACTCTCTTACTCAAGGCGGATGGCACCGTCTGGGCGATGGGGTCAAATACGTGGGGCGAATTAGGCTTAGGGGCGCATGGTAACTCCACCCCTCCTGTCAATACACCGCACAAAGTACTAAACCTGACCAACATTATTCAGGTGTCTGTAGGCAACATCTTCTCTTTAGCCTTGAAGTCTGATGGAACGGTATGGTCATGGGGGCATAATGCCTTTGGTCAGTTAGGACTTGGCTTTCGTGAAGATGCTGACGTTCCCAATAAAATCCCAAGCCTAACGGGGGTGGTCAAAATTGCGGCAATGGATTCTGTCTCCTTTGCACTGAAATCAGATGGAACTGTCTGGGCTTGGGGGGCGGACGGTGCAGACGGCTATGCACAACTAGGGTTAGACCGTGCAACTGCAACTGACCAATTCGCGCCGATTCAAATAAAAGATATACCAAGTGTCGTACAAATATGGAACACCGGGCGTACTGCCTTCGTGCTGACAGTTGATGGGGATGTCTGGTGTTGGGGTGACAATTTTTATGGGGGATTAGGGCTTGGAGACACTACTACGCGCTACAAACCTGTAAAAATGTCGGGTATGACAAATGTGGTACAGATATCAAGTGCGTTTAACAGTGCCGTTACACTCTTTCTCAAGTCAGACGGAACCGTCTGGGGGTGCGGTAGTAATGAATATGGACAGGTAGTAGATGGAGCAGGCTTATTTGTACTCAATCCCATTCCCATACCCGGACTATCCAATGTCGTGCAGGTTTTTGGTGCCAATTTAGTCTCTTATGTACTCAAGCAGGACGGCACTGTTTTATCATGGGGGTTCAATAACGGGAACTTGGGAGATGGTACTAATACCCATAACCCCACTCCAAAACCCATACCGGGGCTATCGGGAATAAACTACATTGATTATAGTTTTGCACTCATTGCCCCGCCTCTCTCCGCAAACTTCTCCGCAAACACTACCCTAACCTACGCAACCGCATCCCTTCCCGCAAGGCTTACCAATAAACGCTTTGCAAACCCCTTAAACTGGCAAAAAGTAAGGCTCCAGATAGATGGGCAGGAGATGGGATCGGCAAGAACCAATGCGAACGGCATCGCCAAAACACCTCTTACTACAAACTTCGACGCAGGAACTCATACAGCCACCCTCCTCTTCGACTCCTCTCCTCTGTACAAGCAGACGAAGTACCAGTTCACACTAACCATCAACAGAGCACCCTCCACTCTCTCCGCAAATAACGCAAAAGGTGCGTATGGAAGCGGGCAGACATTGAAAGCACTCGTCAAGCGGCGTACTGACGGAAAAACTCTCCCAAATGAGACGGTCAACTTCAAAGTAGATGGAAACCTCATTGGGACAACCACAACAGATGGCACGGGAACTGCTACGCTCTTGTACTTAATTGACGAAAACTTGTCTCTGGGGGTTCACACGCTTCTTGTGGAGTTTGCAGGCGGTAAGAACCACCTTTCCAGCTCGTTTACCGGCACTCTCACCGCTGTAAAAGCCCCCACCAAAGCGACGGAGGCTACTCTGAGCGGCAACGCGGGTACAACAGTGGTTCTAAAGGCAGTATTACGCCGCACCCCCGATAGCAAGGGCGTGACGAATAGGTCGCTCCTGTTTAGCGTAGACGGTGTAGATGTAGGCTCAGTGGCAACCGATGCTACAGGCAAAGGTAGCCTCAACTATACCATTCCTACGAGCATGGCGAAGGGAAGTCACAAGCTGTCTGTCACTTTTGCAGAAGACGGATACTACCTCGCTAGCTCCGACAAGTCTGCCACCCTCACTGTTAAGTAGCTATTACCTGAAAATGACGGGGGGCATTTCAGATGAGTAAACGGGGGGATAAAGGACACACCCCTTAGCCCTCCCTTTATTCACACCGCCTTCGCAGAGTAGCAGCGGTGCGTGAAGTGGTGAAACACGTCTTCTCACGCCGCCCGCGCCGCAAAACAGACTCAAGGACTACACCTATATTCTGCGCTCCCCGACTACGATGAAGTTTTCGCCAGATGGGAAGTATCTGCTTTTGGTGCGTGGTATTTCGCGATTTGGCGTGGATAACAAGCATATCGTCAAAATCGAGTACGCTACCATGAAGACCCAGTGGCTCACTCCCGTAGATGCCGCTTGCACCGAACCCGCGTGGTCGCTCGATGGAAAGCGCATCGCCTACATCGCGTGCGACGATAAACGGCCCGTCTCCGCTGACGAGAAAGACCACGACAACGTGCCGGACAGAGTGGCGCAACAGCATCTGTGGGTGATGAACGAGAACGGAACGCAAAAAGCCCAACTGACGAACGACACGAATTATCACGAAAACGCCCCGCGATGGCGCAAAAACGGCGCGGAAATCGAGTTTGAACGCACGACCAATCCCACTATGAATCAAACGCGGAGCCTATGGGCGATTGGCGCGGAGGGAAAGGGACTGCATTGGCTGAAAGACCTGCCGCCGTTGGAGTAACCCTTTCCCCACAAACCCCGTCTAAGGAGCAAATAACCACTTTAAGGAGCGTACTATGTCCCCTCAAACGGCTCGTTACGCGGCGCGGTTCGCCTGCGCCCTCGCGTTGTCACTACTCCCGCTCTCAGCCTTCGCGGACGCGCCCGCCCTCAGCGCGTTGGCGAAAATGCCCGTCAAGGAGTTGACTATCTTCAAAGACGGACACGCTTTTGTGCTACATCGGGGCGTAATGCCGACGGATAGCGCGGGAAACGTGCAGATGGACTACCTCCCCACTCCTATCGTCGGCACGTTCTGGCCCTTTTCGGGGAACAAAAACGTCAAACTCTCGGCGGTGACGGCGAGTCCGCGCCGTGTGCGCGTAGAGCGAACCGCCCTCAACGTGCCAGAACTCATCGAAGCGAATCCGGGCGCGGAGGTCTCCATCACGGAGGTTGGCGGCAAGACTTATCGGGCGCATATCGTCAACGCGCCGCAACGGAGCGGCGAGGAGTTGGATAAAACCGACCCGCCGAACTCTGGCGAAAAACTTCCCGTCAAAGGCGCAGTGTTCATGGTCAAGACGGCGACGGGAACGGCGGCTATCCCCCGCGAACGCATTCAAGACATCACCTTTACCGAAGGCTACAAGCGTACCCTCAGCGTCGAGGAGTTCCGCAACCTACTCACCCTCAAACTAGAGTGGGCGAACAACAAGCCAAGCAAGACAGCGGACGTGGGCATGATGTATCTTCAAAAAGGAATACGCTGGATACCCTCCTACAAGGTCTCTCTAGATGGCAAAGGCAGTGCGAAGGTCACTCTGCAAGCAACCCTCATCAACGAGATGACCGACCTGCAAGACGTGACCGCTAATCTGGTTATCGGCGTGCCGAGTTTCGCCTTTCAAGACACTCTCGACCCAATAGGGCTACAGCAGACTCTCGCACAACTCTCCCCCTACTTCCAAAACAACTCGCAGATGTCTAACAGCTTTTCCAACGGGATGATGTCGCAGGTAGGAGGGCAGAGCGGCGGTTTTGGCGGCGCTAGAGGCGCGATGAGTGCGCCTGTCGCAGATGGCGGCGGGAACCTCGGACCAGAAGTCGCTGGGGCTGGCAAGAACGAAGACCTGTTCGTCTTTACCGTAAAGCATCTCACCTTGAAGAAGGGGCAGCGCATGGTCGTCCCCATTGTAGAGTCCTCGCTCAAGTATCGCGACCTCTACACGGTGGATATTGGCTATACTCCGCCTCGCGAAATGCGCCAAAATATGAATTTCAACGAACAACAACTTGAGATAATGCGACTGCAAAACGCGCCGAAAGCCTCCCACAAAATCCGCTTGACGAACTCTAGTAGCTACCCCCTAACCACAGCCCCAGCCCTCATTCTAAATGGCGACAAGGTGCTGGCTCAGGGAACCATGACCTACACCTCTGTCGGCGGAGAGGCGGATATCACGGTTACGACGGCAGTGGACATTAAGGTCAAAAAACAGGACAAAGAGACGAACAAGACGGCAAATGCGGAGAATTGGAACCTAGAGTGGTACGGGCGCATCGACCTCGCGGGCACGCTCTCCTTGACCAACTACCGTTCGCAAGATGTCGAGGTTGAAGTGACGCGGAGCGTGCTGGGAGCTGTAACACAAGCCGACCACGACGGGGCAATCTCCTCAGTCAACGCCTTCGAGTCGGACGACTACACTGCGCGTAGCGAGTACCCCTCTTGGTGGGGTTGGTATAGCTGGCCCTACTGGTGGAACCATTTCAATGGGGTTGGGCGCGTTGTGTGGAAGGTTAAGGTAGAATCTGGAAAGTCGGTTGATTTGAACTACAACTGGCGCTACTTCTGGCGATAAGGAACTGCGGGAGTAGAGAGGAGGATTCCTTTGAAACGCTACCGCGCCTTGGGAGCGGCGCTACTACTGGCACTACTCGCTGTCCTCTGGTCAATTTTGCATCAAAATCCTGTTATCGTTCTGAAGCAGGAAGGGGGAACTCTCGAAGCGAGACAGGGCGCCGAGATACTCGCCGCTATCAGAGCGACGGAGGCGCGGGGGCTGTTTAGTGACCAGACCTCCACCTCTACGATTGTCTCCTATAGCGAGCGGGCTGGAGGGTCTCAGGTGACTTTTAGCCGCCATCTTTCAGACGAGATGAGCAGGTACAACGAAACTCCCGATAGCCTTTTATTCACTGTAGTCTTTGATGCGAAGGGCGGCGACGCTCCCTCTGGCGGCAAAAACGATTTGGCGCACGCAGTCTGGACGGGATGGCGAAGTTTAATAGAACCAGCCCATCTCTCTTCAAATGCCCATGAGGACATTCACAAAGATGTACAGTACGCAGTAGACGTAGGCAGAGATGAAAAGGGATATATCATGACGATATGGGACTGGCCAGCAAGACCTGGGGGGCACACGATTATCCATGTATCGCCCGATTTTCGAGTGATAGGCATTACACCGGGCGCGTAGCCACTTCACAGATTACACGGAGAGAGAAGAAGCATGAATCAGCAGTTCCCGCTAACGAAGCGGCGTTTCGGGCGCACCGAGTTGATGACGACGAGCATCGGCTTGGGCGGCGCGTGGCTCATGGGGCGCAGAGGCGACCAGTCCCTTGAGACGGGCGCGAACATCGTGCGTCACGCGCTGGAACGCGGGGTCAACTACATCGATACCGCAGAGTGTTATGGCGAGAGCGAACTCGCCGTAGGCATGGCGCTGGAGGGGTATGAAGGCGACTGCATTCTGGCTACAAAGTTCGGTCATGTTCCGCAGGAGTTCGATTTTTCTCGTCAGGCGGTTCTGGAGAGCGTAGAGCGAAGCAGGAAGCGGCT
>JAPLCR010000328.1 GCA_026392135.1 Armatimonadota bacterium | reverse complement strand
CTATACCCACACGAAAGCCTATAGACCCCAAATTCCTGAACGACCTGAAAGAGATTCTTCAAACCAACATCGGCGTGAATACGGTGGACGTAAGCCTTGGCGTGGTTAAAGTTCAGTTCCAGAACCTCAAAAATAATAGATTCGTGCGCGAGATATTCCGCACAAAACTACGCTCCCTAGAGAGCGAACTGTTGAACGCGCTCAACGACACTATCGCGCAAGCCCGCCTTCAACTCCGAAAGCATGGCAGGTATCACGACTTCGTTATCGTGATAGATAACCTCGAAAAAGTGCAGAAAGCGATGGGGAAAGAGGGGCTACGCGACTCTTATGAGGCGCTTTTTATCGACAAAGCCCCGCAACTGCGAGGGATGCACGCGCATACCGTCTGCACTCTGCCGCTAGAGTTCATTCGTTCGCGCTCCGCGGTCGTCTGGACGAACCTCTACGGTTGCGAACCCTTTGTGCTACCAATGGTCAAGGTCTTTGAGCGCGACGGGGTTACGCACTACACTCACGGGCGGGAGATGCTCAAGGAGCTACTCGGAAAACGCTTGCAGAATATCCCTAACATTGGAGACGTTTCTGTTGACGACGTTTTTACGCCGGGCGCGTTGGAGTGCCTGCTCACCTACTGCGCGGGCGACATCCGTAGTCTGATGTACTTTATCCGCGAATCGCTGACGGAGACGAAAACGCCTCCCGTATCAATAGACGCTGTGTACAACTCTCAAGCGGGCAGAATAGGAACCTTCGCAACCTCAATCTCGCACTGGGACAAACTCGCCGCGCTAGACAACTCCCCTGACCAAGCGATAGATAACAGCGACCCGGACTACCAGACGCTCTTGAGGCAGGGCGCGATTTTGGAGTATATGAACGGGGAGACCAACTCAAGCCGAATACGCGGCTTCACCCCGTGGTATGCGGTACATCCTCTCGTGAAGGAGTTGGACGCTTTTCTACGCGCCAAAGAGAGGTTGGCGGAGGAACAACTCGCCAAGCAGAAGTTAGCAGGTAGCGTCACGCCATGAACCGCCGCTCTGATGACGAACACACCGACGAAGAGCGAGACGTGCAGTACCTCGAACGGCTAGTTCGCTCCCTTGAACTCTCCGAGGGATTCTCGCTCTACTTCGCCGTCTGCAACCAGCGCCCCCGTGTCCTCAAACTCATGAAGCGAGCCGAGGCGGAGTTCCCTCCCGATACCGTCCTGCGCGTCGCTATTGAAAAGCCTATCATCAGCCTACGGGACTATCTCCTCGACGCGATTGAACAGACGGAAAAGCCCCCCCGCGCTCTCTTTGTCTACGGTTTGGAGAGTTGGATAGGCAAGCCGGAAGCCCCCCGCGCGCCGCTGTTTTTGGGTATGAATACGATTCGGAACTTCTTCGCCCAAACCGTAAACCGCTCTCTCGTCTTCTGGATACCCGAATACCTCTACCTCGGTATGCTACGCGCCGCCCCCGATTTCTGCTCGGTTCGCTCCGGCATCTACTACTTCGCAGATAGCCTTCCCGACCAGTCACGCACGGAATTACTCACGTCCGGCGACCAAACGGGCGTAATGGGGCTATCGCTAGAAGAGCGTGAACAGCGCATAAAAGACCTAACGGAACTGTTAGAGGAGTATCGCTCTGTATCGGAAGAGATGAGGGACTGGACTCAGGGGATGGACATTATGAGGAGGCAGAACCCCTTCTATTTGAGGCATTAAAGATACGTCGAAAACTTCTACCTGAAGAACATCCTGATCTTGCGGATAGCCTCAGCTGTCTGGGATGGTTGTATCGTTTTCAACGCCGCTATCAAGAGGCGGAACCGCTCTTTATTGAGGCATTACACACCCGTCGAAAATTTCTGCCTACAGGACATCCTGATATTGCAAATTCTCTTATCGATTTAGGACAGCTATACCGTGATGAAGGACAGTACCAAAAGGCGGAATTGTTCTACCTTGAAGCGTTAACTATGCGGCGAACGTCTCGTATGGTCGATGACCCGCTTATTGGAAATTCTCTACATAATCTGGCAGAATTATACTCTCTGCAAAGACGTTACCAAGAAGCGGAAGCACTCTACCTTGAGGCATTGAATATTAGAAGGAAATCTCTTCCCCGCACACATCCATACACTGCCACCACCCTCCACAGTTTGGCAAGGTTGTACAGTTTTCAAGGACGTTATGCTGATGCGGAACCGCTCTACAAACAGGCACTAGAGACATTCAGAAAATCTCTACCCAAAAACCATCCCTATATTACCGAAACTCTCAACAACTACCTCGCCTTCCTGCGTGAACAGGGGCGCGAAGCCGAAGCCTCCGCGTTTTTGAAGGAGTGGGAGACCTAACCCCCGTCTCGCTCGCCCCCACTCCATCCCAACCCACCCCCTTCGCAAGAGCTGACTGGGGTATGTACGCCTTTTGGTAACAATGAAATCTAGCGTTACTCAGCCCTGACTAGAGGTCACGCTCTCCCCGTTTCGGGGAGAGAATCCCGCAGGGAAGAGAGAGATTAAAAAGCCTCCCCTATCTCAAACACCTCCCATTCACCCTCCAATAAGCCTTTGTGAAGGGTTGGGGTGGGTCGAAAATGCCCTAAGTTAGCGCGTATACCGCGTTAGGATATGGCAGAAATCGCTAGCCAAGCGACTCCCCATTCGGATTGAGGAGGAGCCTTATGGAAGGGAGAGAGTTACAGACTTTCTACTCAGGGTGACTGCGTGCAGATACCACAAAGGATTTCTGGAGAAGGCTCATGCTTTTACCGTTGGCGCGGTAGACTGATATCCAGTAGCCCGTTTTACCCTTATAGTTGGCTGGCTCGGTCAGCACGATCTCACTGGTTCCGCGTAGCGAAACGATAACCTCCGAAGGTTGCCAGGTGCCAAACCCACCGCCGAAACCGTAGGGCAACTTTGAGGGGGGCTTTACGGCTCCCTGCGCTTTTTTCAGGTTAATACTAGACAAAACTTGCTTATAGGTGGACGTGACCTCTCCGTTTTGACTTATCTCCGGCGCGAGAAACGGAAACTCGTCCCAAGACTGGCTCCAGGGAGTAACATTCGTAAAGGTCTGTTTTACACCACTGATTTCGAGGGATGACCAGCGGCGCAGAATAATCGCCGTATCCGTTCTATCTATCATCACATCGGCTTGCGCGGCGATGGCTTCCAGAACTTTGTAGAGCGGGATACGGGCTGTCGCCATGTTTAAGAGTGCCATCGACTTGAGGTTCTCCTCCATCTTAACTGTTACTCCCGATATATTCGATAGAGCGTTCAGAGTTTTGGCTAGAGAGGCACCGCTACACTCAAACGACACGAGTTTATTGAGATGTTTAACCCACCTCAGTTGCCTATGTTGCTATACGCTGCTTTGACAGCCTGTAGCTCGGTAATTGTGGACACTCCTGCCTTATAGGACTGCTCTATCTGACCGAACTGAACTTCGAGTGCAGTTCTCTTATTGTCTAGCGATTGTACACGCCTCTCCAAGTCATTTTGAAAGGACTGGGCGGTCTGATTCCTCGATGACTGAAACACGGTCGATCCCGCTACATACTGCGGACCGCCCCCATATCCGGGATGCTCGTCGAACGTTGACTGGCTGTTCTGCGCTGTTGTGGGCTTGCCTTGCGCGTAGAACGGCACAGATGCGACAAGTAAAAGGCTCGCAATAGCGATAGATTTTAGTGATAGAGACATGGTTTTTCTCCTTGAACGGGCAAAGACTTTAGGGTATGACGCGAACATTCGGGGCTTGCACCACGCATACCATTTTACTGTTCGACTTAGAGTCGTAAGAGGTTGTATTCGTGAGGAGGCACTTATCGCCCTGCTCGATGACGCTCAGTTCGTTCCAGCGAGTTTCGCCTCCTGGCTGGTCTTCATAGACCCGCACACGGATATAGCTCAGCGGCTGAGGCTCCGTTTTCGTCGTCGCGAGGGCAGATCGCGTACCTGCGGTCGGAGGAGCAGGGCTACTCTTCGCTAGTTGTGTTTTGGGGACGAGAGTGTGAGTGTTCTTGAGCGTTAAATTAGGGAGTGCATCCTGCTTAATAGTAGGTATTTCGATAGGCGGCTTCACATCACGTTGAGGCGAGTGGAAAGGCTTCGGCGCAGGTGATACCTGCCCTACAAGCTGTTTTGGAGCGTTCGCAGGAGGGGAATTTTTCCGCTTCGATAGCGATACCCCCGCCACCATTACGAGAAGGGTGCAGAGTGCCCAGCTCGCTCTCCTAATCACAAGGCGCGGACGATTTACGTGGCGCGTTGAGAGAGCGAGGGCATTTTCAAAGATGCTGTTTGTGTTCAACGACGGTAGCAGCGTAGACTTTTTCGAGAGGCGCGTTAGTGAATCGTGTAGCGTCTCTATCTTTCGTAACGCCGCTTGACAGTGGGCGCAACGCTCTAAATGAAGGAGGATACGCTCCTGTTCCGCTTGCGGTACGGCTCCATCTTGTAGCTCCCATAACCTTTTTTCAATGCGCCGACAAATTCTCATTTTCTACTCCTCGTAGAGGCGGCGGAGAGATTCTCTCGCTCGCACCAGTCGCATTTTCACCGCCGAAACGGAGACATTGAGTATCTGCGCCATCTGTTCGCAGGAGAGTTCCTCCCAGTAGTAGAGCGAGAGAATAACGCGATGTTCCAGGGAGAGGCGAGCGAGAGCCTGCTCTAGCGCAAGCCGCTCTATCGTTCCTACTAACTCCTCTGGCGCAGACATCTCTTCAAGGCTCAGGTAACACTGCCGTTTGCGCTTTCGGAGGAGTGACATCGCCTCGTTGTAGGCGATTCGCAAGACCCATGTCTGTACGGAGCTCTCGCCGCGAAACTTAGGAAGGGCGCGAAACGCCGCGACAAATGTAGACTGCACGACATCCTCTATCTCTTGCGGATTGTGGAGGAGACGGGCACTCAGGCGGGTTACAGCAGGCAAACAGGCGGTATAAAACTCTCGAAGGGCGTTACTGTCTCCTCTTTGAGCTGAAGCGAGCCAGAAAGGGGTGACGAATTTGTCCGCCAATAAGGGGTTTATAGAAGCCTCCTTCGAGATTGCGCTTAAATCGTGCATAGTTTCCTGAATTTACCTCATTCACCTCTTTTGATGCAAAAAGTAGGGGCTTGGTCACTATTAAAGAGCAGATATTTCTGTGGATCTCATTTAAGAGGTGTGTCGTCCCTTAGACTCTCTTAGGATGCCAGACCGCTACTGATCGCACGAGGGAGTAGTTTTGGGGTACGCAGTCAAAAGGCTTTTTTGCGATTTTTCGAGTTTTTCGCAGTTCTTAACCTCACATCAGGGTATAATATTAAAAGTTCGTTATACCCATACCTTCCAAACCCCTTTTTTACCCTTCGCACTTGTCGTGACGGACGCTCTTCACGCAAGGTAGCGGCGCAGTCGCCTATATCTCTCTCGCTGACGAGACCGTATTTTCCCAAAAAATCTCTACCCCTTTTATAGGGTAAGGAACACTGCCTATGTCTCTCTTTCAGGACTATGAGACCGAGTCCTTCTACGACGAGATGTTTGAGGCGAACGGCAAGCCGCGTCCTCACTATCAAAAACTCTATGCGCGATTGAGCCAAATGTCCCCCGAAGAGTTCCGAAAACGCACTCTATTGGCGGATAAGGCACTCATTCAGCAGGGAATTACGTTCACCGTCTACGGCGACGAGAAGGGTACAGAACGCCCCTTCCCCTTCGACCTGATTCCGCGTATTGTTCCTACGCCGGAGTGGGAGCTGTTGGAGCGGGGCTTGAAGCAACGCCTCACTGCGCTCAACCTCTTTCTGCACGACATCTACCACGACCAGAAGATACTCAACGACGGAATCGTTCCTCGTGAGTTGGTGGTGGGCGCGGTCAATTTTCGCCCACAGTTCCGCTACGCCGACCCGCCCGCGGGTATCTACGTTCACATCTGCGGAAGCGACCTGATTCGCGACGCAGATGGAACCTATCGCGTACTGGAAGACAATCTGCGTACGCCCTCTGGTGTCTCCTACGTGTTGGAGAGCCGTATTATCCTGACACGCACCTTCCCCTCTCTGTTCAGCGACATCGCGGTTCGCCCCGTAGACCACTACACCACGCAACTGCTCGCCAATCTCCGCGAACTGGCTCCGCCCGGACGTGAGGAAGATCCCAATGTTGTTCTGCTTACACCAGGAGTATTCAACAGTGCCTATTTTGAACACTCCTTCCTAGCCCAACAACTTGGCATCGAACTACTAGAGGGGCGCGACCTCTTTTGCGACGACAACATCGTTTATATGAAAACAACACGAGGTCCTCAGCGCGTAGACGTTATCTATCGTAGGGTAGACGACGACTTCCTAGACCCGCTAACCTTTCGCCCCGACTCCGTGCTGGGCGTTCCGGGGCTGGTGAACGCCTACCGCGCAGGGAATGTCGCTCTTGCAAACTCCATCGGTACGGGTATCGCCGATGACAAGGTTATCTACGCCTTTGTTCCGCGTATTATCGAGTACTATCTGGGCGAAAAAGCCCTTATACCGAACGTGGAGACCTACCTTGCCTCCAATCCGCAAGACTACACGTATATTCTGGAAAACCTCGATAAACTGGTGGTGAAGGCGGCAAACGAATCGGGGGGCTATGGGATGCTAATGGGGCATAAGTCCACGCAAAAAGAGCGCGAAGAGTTTGCCGAGCGTATTAAGGCGGAGCCGCGCAACTATATTGCACAGCCGCTTATCGCCCTCTCTCGCGCCCCTGCCTTTGTGGAAGACCACTGCGAAGGGCGGCACATCGACCTGCGCCCCTACCTGCTCTACGGAAAGAGCGGCATCACGCTGATACCGGGTGCTCTCACGCGAGTCGCTCTTCGTAAAGGCTCCTACGTGGTGAACTCCTCTCAGGGAGGCGGGAGTAAAGATACATGGGTGCTTGCAGAGGGGCAAGAGACACTCACACAACAGATGGGCGGGATGTCTCAAACGATGAGCGCGACGGGGATGAGCCAGTCTTTTACGCTCCCTGGTTCGCCTTCCACACTCCAAGCCAACGAAGGAGGGGCGCAGTAATGTTGAGTAGAGACGCAGATGCCTGTTTTTGGATTGGGCGCTATGTGGAGAGAGCGGAAGCCACAGCGCGTATGGTGGACGTACACTATCACGCCACGCTGGAATCCGGCTTGTCGGATACTGCTAGCAGCGACAGCCCCACCCCCTGGGACTCTCTACTTGCCATTTCGCACAGCACGGAGGAGTTTTATAGTAAGCACAAACTGATGAGCGACTCACAACTTATCTACTTCTTCGCCTTTGATACCGAAAACCCAAACTCGATTATCAGCAGTTGGAGCAGGGCGCGGGAGAACTCTCGCTCTATTCGTGAGCAGATAGCCTCCGAAATGTGGGAAGCACTCAATATCTTCTATCTGCAGTTGAGGGAGTGGGATGTGGAACGAGTGCTTGCGGAGGGACCTCACGCCTTCTTCCAACGCGTAGAGAACGCCTCCCACCTCTTTCAGGGTATCTTGAATCGTACTCTTATGATGGGCGAAACGCGGGACTGGCTAGACGTAGGGCGTTTCTTGGAGCGTGGCGACCAGACAGCGCGTCTTCTGGATGTAAAGTATCACGACCTTCTTCCCGCGTACCGTGAGGGGGAGCCGGAGAGCATGGAGCCTTTGGGAGTGGGAAGCACGCTGGATATGCACGGCTGGATTGCAGTACTAAAATCGGTGAGCGCGTTTGAGATGTACCGCAAGACCTATCGCGGTGGGATACTGCCCGCCTCCGTCGTGGACTTTCTGGTGTTGAACTCACAGTTCCCCGCCTCAGTGCGTCACTGTGTGGGGCGTGTGGAGGGCTGTTTGAAGCGCATTAGCGGTAACGGTTCAGGCTCTATTTCCTCCGCAGAACCAGAGCGTGTTGTGGGGCGCTTACTGGCAGACCTCACCTATTCGCGCCCAGACGAGATTATTCTGGAAGGGCTTCATGAGTTTCTGGAGGGGGTTCAGATACGTTGCGCGGAGGTTGGCACCGCCATTACACGCGCCTACCTTTCGTACTAAGCCCCGCCAAAGGAGGGAGATAACTTGCGTCTCAGGGTCAAACACACCACGAACTATATCTATTCGCAACCCGTTAAAGAGGCGCATACAGAGGTGCGTCTGCTACCGCATAGCGATAACGCGCAGACCTGCCTTAGTTTCCACCTAACCACCCGTCCGCACGCCAACCTTTTCCACTACGACCTACCCAGCGGGCGCGTTCATCACTTCAACATACGTCCTCCGCATAGCGAACAGAGCGTTACAGTAGAATCTCTCGTAGCGACCCACCTGAAAGACCCTTTTTCACGCCTCCCGCTTTTAGACAACGACGCGAGCTTCTATACGCAACCGGAAGTGCGGCAGAGGTACTACGAGTACCTCATAGCAACGAAGCGTGTACCTCTTTTAGAGGAAGTAGACCGCTTCGCAGAGGCGGTTCGAGCGAATAGAGAGGGCAACACCGCCTGTTTCCTCACCGAGCTGACACGCCACCTACACGGCGTGTTTGTCTACACGCCCGGCGCGACCACCGTGCATTCACGATTAGAGGAGTTTCTGGAACAGCGTGAAGGGGTGTGTCAGGACTTCGCGCACCTGCTTCTTGCGATATGCCGTCGGCAAGGAATTCCTGCGCGATACGCAAGTGGGTACATCTATACAGGCAGTGCGTCTACTATTGAAGAGGTCTCCTATCATGCGGAGGGGCCGGGCTTGGTGGGGGATGGAGGTATGCACGCATGGGTAGAGTGCCTACTGCCTAATGGGGTGTGGGTTGGCTTCGATCCTACCAACGACCTCGTGGTGAACGACCACTATATCAAAGTTCATTACGGTAGGGACTATAGCGATGTTACCCCTGTACTCGGAGTCTACTCAGGGGAGGTCACTAACACACTGGATGTCTCAGTGCGAGTCACTTATGAGGGCGATTAGAGAATCATTCTCGCAAAAAAGGGGAGAGAGTAGGAGAATCGTGAACTGTGTCTAATTGTATTAGTGCAACAAGACTTACTCGACCTGTCATCTTCCGCTACAAGACCGCCGACAAGACAGGAAAACCCTTCACTGTGCGCTACCACCTGCTAACTCCTATGCCCTTGAACCAGATGCAGAAGGAACACGCAAGAAACAGTTCGCAAAAAGCGGAGATTACATCGTTGAAGGCGCAAGTCACCACTATGGCGACGGAGAACGCTTCCATAAAAGCGGAACTCGCTCAACAGAAGAGACTGCTCACCCAACTAGCGGCATATATTCAGAATAACAAGAACAACGCTCCCGCACAAAAAGCAAACTTCGTACAACACTAGACGCGAAGAGTTTGAGAAGGCAGACGAGGAGGATAGTCTATACAGGCTATCCTCCTCGTTTTCTGGGTGTTCGATTCGCGCCTAAACCTCATGCGGAGAGAGAATCTGGCGGTAGGGTATTTTTAACTAGGAGATTCGTTTCCAAAAGGCGAACATACCTTCATAACGCAAAACTGAAGGAGATGTTTGGACTATGGACAAGATACGTGTACTGATCTGGGACGAAAACCCGTCTCACGCCCCCAAAGAGATATATCCGCACGGCATTAACGGCGCAATAGCGGAGGGCTTGGAGGCTCTCGACCCGCGTATTCAGGCGACGGCTATTAACCTTGATATGGCGGAGCAGGGCTGTGCAGAGGCACTACTCGCTGAGGCGGATGTGCTTTTCTGGTGGGGACACGCCCGCCACCACGAGGTGACTGAGGAGACGGCGCGGCGCGTCTTCACAAATGTTCACGAGCGCGGAATGGGCTTAGTCGCCCTCCACTCTGCCCACTACTCCAAAACATTACAGTGGGTTCTCGCCTGCCCCGGTCACCTCAAAGGCGGCTGGCGCGAAGCCGAACCCGCCGACACCGAAGAGATAACCGTCTGCGCCCCGCGTCACCCCATCGCGCAAGGCGTTTCGGACTTTACCCTTGACCGCGAAGAGATGTACGGCTCCCCCTTTGATGTTCCCCCGCCACAGTGCGTCGTTTTACAGTCCTACTTCCCGCTTGGCGGCGAGTACTTCCCTAGCGGGGCTTGCTGGTCTGTTGGACGCGGCAAAACCGAGGGCTTCACATCAGGACCCGGCAAAGGAGTTGGCGAGGGCGAGGGTGCTGGGCGAGTCTTCTACTTCCGCCCCGGACACGAAACCTATCCCACCTACTACGACCCCAATGTGCGTCAGATAATGCGAAACGCCGCCGTCTGGTGCGCCCGAAAGTTAGGCTAGATTTGAGCGATACCCCGATAAAAGTCCCCTGCTCTATTCTTGCAGGGGGCAAAGCGAAGCCCGATATGCTCGCCCTGACCGGCGAGGAGAATCGCGCAATGGTGGTGGTGCAGGGCAAGCGACTGCTTGACAGGGTTGTGGAGGCGTTGCAGGGAACAGCGGGTATTAGCGCGATTGCGGTAGTCGGCAACGTCCCCCCCAGTCCCCTCTACCAACAGATATCCGATTCAGGCGGGTTTGTGGAGAATGTCTTCGCAAGCCTAGAGCCCGCGATAGATGCGCCCTACCTTCTGATTGCGACGGCGGATTTGCCTTTCCTAAACCCCGAAAACATCACAGAGTTCGTGGATGCCGCCCTTGAAATCGCAAAAAAAACGGGGGCGACGATACTCTACCCCATCGTTCCTGTCGCAAACTGCTATGCGCGTTACCCCAACGTTAAGCGCACTAGCCTCAAGATACGAGAGGGCGCGTTTACGGGCGGCAACCTAATGCTCGTGAATCCCGCCTCGCTGAAAGCGCAACGCGAGAAAATCGCCGCCGCCTACGCCGCCCGCAAAAGCCCTCTACGCCTCGCACTTATGTTGGGGGTGGGAACCGTATTTCGCCTTGTATTGTCGCAACTGCTTTCGCCAAACCTGCTCACTCTACCGTTTCTGGAGGCGCGGGTATCGCGACTGCTGGGGGCTACCGCCCGCGCTGTTGTCTGCAACAACCCAGAGATTGCTACCGATTTAGACCGCCCCTCGGATTTCGAGGCGGTGGGTTTGGAACCCCCTCGAAAAGGAGAGGACTAACATGAAACTGAGACTTTTGGGCTTGCTGGCAGCCCCTATCCTACTGCTTGGCGCGGGAGCGAAATCGCTCAGTATGCGCCCCGCCTCCGCCGCCGTAAAACGCGAAGAGTCTACCTTCCAGAAAATCGTGTTAGACCGCGAATTTCGCTCGGAAGGGTGCGCCGTAGCCGATGTGAACCACGATGGCAAACCCGATATTCTCGTGGGCGAAATCTGGTACGAAGCGCCCAACTGGAAAGCCCACCACATAGCGGAGCCGGGCAAGTACGAACCCGCTCACGGCTACAGCAACTCCTTCTTTGTGTTTACCGCCGATGTGAACCACGATGGCTGGATGGATGAGCTTGTAATTGGGTTCCCCGGCGCGAAAACTGTTTGGCGAGAGAACCCCAAAAACAAGGAGGGTTTCTGGAAGGAGCATCTCATCTCTGACAACTCCTGCAACGAAAGCGCCGCCTTCATAGACCTTATCGGTCGAAAGAACCCCGTTTTCGTGATGGGAGACGACAAGACAGTAGGGTGGATAGAGCCGAAAAAGGGAACAAACGGCGAAGAGGGGGAGCGACACGTGGTCAGCGCCCCGAATCAGCCCGGCTCTCAACGCTTCTCGCACGGCTTGGGCGTGGGCGATGTTAACGGCGACGGGCGCAAGGACATTCTCTGCAACGGCGGCTACTGGCTCGCCCCGAAAGACCCGCGAACCTCCCCTTGGCAGTTCGTTCCTGCAAACTTTAGTGCCGCCTGCGCTCAGATGTACGTCGCGGACGTGAACGGCGACGGTCTGCCCGATGTTATCTGTAGCTCCGCGCACAACAAAGGGGTCTGGTGGTTCGAACAGAAGCGCACGGCGACGGGTACGGAGTTCATTCAGCATACGATAGACGACTCGTTCTCGCAGTCACACGGCATGGCGATGGCAGATATGAACGGCGACGGTCAGATGGACTTCGTGACGGGCAAACGCTTCTGGGCACATGGGCCCGACGGCGATGTTGACGCGAGCTTGCCGGCTTTTCTCTACTGGTATGAGTATAAGCGTGTGAGCGGCAAAGTGGAGTGGATTCGCCACCTCATTGATACCGATTCGGGCGTGGGTACGCAGGTGACAACCGCCGATGTGAACAAGGACGGCAAGATGGATGTGGTTGTCTCAAACAAGAAAGGCGTGTTCGTATTTTTACAGGAGTAGAGAAAGGAGAGGCGACAGATGCTTGAGGCTTACTTAGAGGCTTTGGAAGAGGGGTATTTCGAGGTGAAGTTCGCATTTGAGGGGTTGGCGGACGAGAACGTTTGGAAACGCCCTGCGGAGGGTCTTCTCTCTGTAGGGGAGTTGGCGGGGCATATCGCCTACTGGGAGTCGATGCGGTTCGCGGGAGATGGCGGGAATAACGCGGCTGACAGAGTAAAGTTCCAAGTGAAAAGCGTTCTGTTAGACCACCACTTCCGGTACTACCCGTCCACTCTAGCGGCTTCGCCTACGAATGAGTTATTGGCGATGACTGCCGAACAGGTCTATAGCGAACTGCTCAGGGTGCATAACGAGTCGCTGGCATATTTTAAGGCGTTGAACCCCGATTTAGACGGCGTTCCTCCCGGACAGCCTGAGTATTTCACGTATCGCGCCTGTCTAAAGTACGCGGCATTTCATATCGCGTATCATACAGGGCAGATGTTTACGGCGCGGCATCTTTTGGGCGAGGAGACACCGGATAACTGATTTCGCCCCATAAGGCTTGTAGCACCCGCCCCTCATCCCGTTCTGCGGACACCCTTCTCCCGATTCGGGAGAAGGGCTTGACCTATAGGCGGGTTTGTGTGGCGATTCGATTTTTGAACACAGATATCGTACAGACCCCGATGAAGCCCCTCACAAAGGGGAGACCTCTTTGCTTCCTGCACAGTGGTTCCGTTTTCTGATGACCTTTGAGGAGTACAAAACCTTGCAATACCGGGCATTCGCCCCTCTCCGGTGCGGAGATGGGTTGGGGGGAGATTAGCATGGCAATTAATCGCATACAGATACTAGACGACAACACCGCGAATCGAATCGCGGCGGGTGAAGTTGTGGAGCGCCCCGCTTCCGCCGTTAAGGAGTTGGTGGAGAATGCGATAGACGCGAACGCCACACAGATAACCGTGACGCTAGAGGAGGGCGGTACAAAGTGCCTCTCGGTGATGGACAACGGGCATGGTATGAGTCGCGCCGACAGTGTTCTCTGCCTGCAACGCCACGCCACAAGCAAAATAAAGACGGCAGACGACCTTTTCTCGATACGCACGCTAGGATTTCGGGGGGAGGCTCTGCCTTCTATAGCCTCCGTCTCCAAGTTCACGCTCACATCAAAGCCCGAAGACGAAGAGAGTGGAACCGAGATAGTCATACTGGGGGGTGATATCGAGAGCGTGTCTGAGGTAGCGGTGCGAGATGGTACGACTATGGAGATACGCGACCTCTTTTATAACACCCCTGCCCGCCTCAAGTTCCTGAAAAGCACACCCGCCGAACTATCCCGTACCGTTGAGGTAGTAGGACACCTTGCTATTGCCAACCCCGCTATCGCGTTTCGAGTGCGACATGGCAGTAACGAAACCTTTTCCACACCGGGAACAGGAGATCACCTAGCCGCCATCGCCGCTGTGTGGAGCCGTGACATTGCCCGTAAACTTATCCCCATCGAACACGAGACGGGCGATTTGCACGTACAAGGATTTATTGCCACCCCTGATTTGACCCGACCCGGACGCTCGCACGAACTTTTCTACGTAAATGGAAGACCCATTAAAAGCCGCCTACTTGGTCACGCTTTGGAAGAGGCATTTCGTTCACTTACGCCAGAGAGCCGCTACCCAATAGCGGTAATTTTCGTAGATATTCACCCCGATATGGTAGATGTGAACGTCCACCCCACCAAAACAGAGGTCAAGTTTACACGAGACGGCGAGGTGCATCATGCGGTGAGTCAGGCAGTCAAGTCGGCTCTATTGGCGTATGGAATAGTGCCGTCCGTCCGCTCTAGCATTCTACCAACCACACCTCTGGACACGACTTCACTGGAGGAGCGTCCACCGAGTCAGTTCCAACTCCCCATGCCTGTTGAAAGAGGTATGTCCACCCCTTCGTACCGAGAAACGCCCTCCTCTCACAATCAATCCCACCACTCCTTTTCGGACATGGTGGATGCGGTGATAGAGGGGTTTGCACCACCAGAGTCAACTTCGCATCCCGCCCTGCAAGCGCAAGAAGAGAGCTCCTTGCCTACAACAGCGCGAGACCCTTTTGAGGAGGAGGCACTAGAGGTTCGCCCACGCCCCAAGCCGTTCGCGGAGCAGCTACGCGAGTTTCAGGTACTGGGGCAGGCGCGAAATACCTATATCATCGCCCTCACCCCTGCGGGTATCGCCGTGATAGACCAGCACGTTGCCCACGAGCGCGTTCTGTATGAGCGGCTGACCGTAAAGCGAATGTCGAACGGCATCCCCATGCAACGCCTTGCAATTCCCGTCACCCTCACACTTGGCAAGCGAGAGGCACTTCTACTTACGGAACACCTTGAGAGTTTCTCCAAGAGCGGTTGGGAGATAGCACTCTTCGGAGGAGAGAGTTTTGTGGTTCGCGCCATTCCCGCCGTTCTGGTAAAGAAGTCTTACGAACTAATTTTGCGGGATATGATAGACGAGCTGGTGAACCAGAGCATTTCACGCCGCCTCCTCGTTCTGCAAGACCATGTGACAATTACGAACGCCTGCAAGATGGCGGTCAAGGCGGGAGACCCGCTTGGCATGGAGGAGATGCGCGGTCTGCTAGAACAGCTTGCGGAGACGGAGAATCCCTACCTCTGCCCGCATGGTCGCCCCATTGTCGTCACGATAGCGTTTAAGGATCTGGATAAGCAGTTCAAGAGGGCATAAGGCACGAGGAGATGCTGCACACATCGGATTTTCCATCGCCTCTTTAATACGGGTATAATCAAACCCTAACCCTCGCCTCTGCGGAGCCTTTATAAGACATACGTGATGTAGTGCGCGGAGGGAAGATACCCGTTCAGAAAGAGATTTCGTTTTCATGCAGACACCGAACCGCGCCCTTCCGCGCCCTCTCCTCCTCCTCATTGTTATTGGCGTGCTGGCTGGGCTTGTCGGTAATGTCCTTCGTTATCGCGTAGAGGCGCGAAACCGCCGCGTCGAACTCGGTATTGAGTGGCACGAAGTGGCTCAACTCGCCGCCATGAGCGGGAAATCTCCCACTGATACCCTAAAGGAGTTCAAAGAGCGGGGCGTAAGTGGACTCATTGTGCAGGAAGACACCTTCGCGAGCCTAGAACAGTCGGGCGAGATTACGCGAAGCAAAACAGGAGAGCATGGTGCTTTTGATGTTGAGTCAAAGGAACTACAACAGCGTATTCAAGAGACGCTCAAATCACGAAATCTCGTACTAAACTTCGAGGTGTTGGAGAAACTAGATGTGTCGACGTTGCAAAAGCGGTACCCCGCACTAACATCATTCCATTGTAATAGCCTACCGTCACCGTCAATCATACTCTCCCCCGTACCCTACACCTACCTCCACACCGCCGGTATCGGCTTGCCGCCAGAAGCTATCAAAGCCGCGAAAGAGTTGGGCTTGCAGATTGTGGCGCGAACCGCCAACTTCCCAGGTGTGACCCCTACCACCGCACAGGCTCACCTCAAAAGCCTGAAAGAGCAGGGAGCGCAAATTGTCATTTTCACAGGCGAGGAGGTTCTCGGCTATCGAGGGCTAGAGACAGAGGTTGCACAGCTTTTGCGCGACCCGAAAGCCCCTGCGAAAGAGGGAGACCTCCCCTCATCCGGTATCGCCTTTGGCGCGGTGGAGTTCGGTAAGCAGAAGGGTGACGCTCAGATCGCTTTGCACCTACGCGGCGACTTTATCCGCGTCCACAGCATTCAGATTGCTGAGATGGCGACGATGACCGACAAAGAGGTGGTTGAGCGGTATGTGCGGGCAGGGCAGGAGCGTAATATCCGTTTTCTCTATGTTCGCTTGCTGACTCAGGCGGGGGCTGACCCAATCGGCGAAAACTTGCGCTACCTTGATAAAATTGTAAGGGGCTTAAAATCAGGAACAAAGTGGACAGGCGGCGGACTGGATACGGGAACCGCAAACCGTTTTCCCGACCCTGCTATCCCGCGACCTCTGTTCGCGCTTATCGGGTTGGGGATTGCAGGCGGCTTGATGTGGATGCTCCACTGTATCGCACCTCTCTCCAAAGCCTTTGAGATAAGGGGAACCGTCTTGCTTACACTGCTCTGCGGGGGACTCTGCTACTGGAGCGAGCAGGGTAGGGAGTATGTCGCTCTTCTAGCGGGTATCGCGTTTCCAACTATCGCGTGTTTGCGCGTCTTTCCCGATTTGATAAGTGAAACAGTCGCGCCCGACTCTCCTGTACAGGCTTTCCGTAAGGCGTTTCGCGCCCTCCTTCACGCCAGTATGATAACGTCGCTAGGCATTGTGATGGTGGCAAGCGTTCTCGCAACGCGCCCCTTTATGATGCACGTCAAGCAGTACTTAGGCATAAAGGCACAGCACCTTATCCCTCTGCTCATTGTTGCAACGTTCGCTTTTCTGGGCGGTGCGGCGCGTGAGAACGAGGACTATCGGGCTTTCAAACGCCGTATACGCGCCCGTATTCAACAGATTGCCAACGAACCCGCCCGATTCGGTGTACTGCTCGTTTCGCTCCTCGTGATAGTCTTTCTTGCCTTTGTGGTTGCTCGCACAGGTAACGATTCAGGTGCAGGAGCTTCCGGTATTGAAATGAAGCTTCGCGCCGTTCTGGAGAAGGTTCTGGTGGTACGCCCCCGCACGAAAGAGTTCCTGTTTGGGCACCCTTTCTTTCTCGTAGGACTTGCGCTCTGCTGGCGCGGGAAGCGTTCGCTGGGTCTACCGCTCTTCGTGTTTGGGTGTATCGGACAGGTCTCGCTCCTCAACACCTTCTGCCATATCCACACGCCTCTTACCATCTCCTTTTGGCGCGATATTATAGGGCTGGTACTGGGGACGATACTGGCGTGGATTGCGTTTCAGTTCGTTGGACGAAGTAGATAATGAGCGTTTCACATCACTACAACATCAACACGGCTCCGATGATCGCTAACAACGCGAAATGAGCCGCTATCAGAAGGAGGTTGTCATGCGACCCAGTACTGTAGGGCGAAAAGGCTTGTTAGTACTCCTGTTCTCCGTAATGCTAGCTCCCCTCGCCGCTCAAGCCCCGCCTTCCAAGCAGACCGTCGGCGTTCCCATGCAAGACGGCAAAAAGCTGGCAACAGACATCTATCTTCCCACAGGACAGGGCAAATTCCCCGTCATTCTAGCACGTACTCCTTACGATAAGGCAGGGGGCGCGGGCTTTGGTATGGATGGAGTAAAGCACGGCTACGCAGTTGTTGTTCAGGACACGCGAGGGCGTTGGGCTTCGGAGGGTGAGAACTTGCCCTTTATCGGAGATGGGTGGTGGGAAGGGCATCAAGACGGCTCAGACACCTTAGAGTGGCTTATCAAGCAGCCCTGGTGTAACGGCAAAATCGGAACATGGGGTGGCTCCGCACTCGGTATAACACAACTTGGGCTGGCGGGTACGGGTACAAAACTCGTCTCTGCTCAGCAGATTGTGGTGGGTGCTCCCAACTTCTATCCGTACCTCACCTTTCCTGGTGGTGTGTTCAAAAAGGCGATGATAGAGGACTGGCTCGCTGCAACAAAGCACGACCCAAAAGCCACACAGTTTTGGAGTGCCCACCCGACGTTCGACTCCTTCTGGAAGCAGTTCGACATGAGTTCACGCTGGGGCAAAGTAAACACTCCTGCCGTTCACTTAGGGGGTTGGTACGACATCTTCGGGCAGGGAACCATCGACTCATTTGTGGGCTACCAGACGAAAGGCGGCGTGCGGGCAAGGGGTAAACAGGTTCTCGTGATGGGTCCATGGACGCACGGAGTCTTACAGAACAAAGCAGGAGAACTCACCTTTCCCAACGGAAGCCGCCCACCCAATAAGGTCTCAGACACATGGCTCTGGTTCGATTATCACCTCAAGGGGATACAGAATGGCTTTGCAGAGATGCCCGCCGTCACCTACTACGTAATGGGTGACACAAGTGATCCACGCGCACCCGGTAATGTCTGGCGCACGGCAGACGCATGGCCCCCCATGCCTACGAAAGCCACTCCTCTTTACCTCGCATCAGAGAAAAAGTTAATACTCTTTAAGCCCAAACAGGCGGCGAACTTTACCTACACTTACGACCCCGCAAACCCCACCCCCACCGCAGGAGGACCTCAATTGACACTACCCTCTGGAGCCGTGGAGCAGAGTAAGGTGGAGAGCCGTTCCGATGTGGTAGTTTTCACCAGCGATATACTTGCAGAGCCATTAGAGGTAACTGGACGCGTTACGGCAAAACTGTGGATATCTAGTACTGCCCTCGATACCGATTTCACGGTTAAACTCTGTGATGTGTATCCTGATGGGCGGTCTTACAACATCTGCGAAGGGGTACTTCGTACCCGTTTCCGTAAAGGCTTTGACCGCGAAGTTTTCCTCAAGGTGGGCGAAGTCGTTCCTGTAGAGATTGATTTATGGTCAACGAGTATTCTCTTTAACAAAGGACATCGATTGCGCGTACAGGTCGCTTCAAGTAGCTTCCCCGGCTACGACCCCAACCCCAATACAGGCGCAGGTTTCCGCGCTAATGCTGAGAGGAGAGTGGCGCAAAACACGATCCACACGGGTTCTAAATTCCCGTCCTATGTTCTACTACCCATCCCCATACAGAGCAAAGAAGGTAATTAGCTATGAACAATTTGCAACGCTTGCAGCAAAATCTGCGCAAAAACTCCATTCCTGCACTCCTGATAAGCAATTTGGGGAATGTCCAGTGGCTGACGGGCTTCACAGGCTCGTTCGGAGCGGCACTTGTCACACCGAACAGCGGGTGTATGTTAACAGATAGCCGCTATACCGTACAAGTTAGCGAACAGGTGAAAGACCTACCCTCTTTCGCCTACGCCAGCCCCACAAGCTTTGTGGATTTCCTACACAAACACGTAAGCGAACTCGGCATCTCAACGCTCCACATTGACGAGAGTCAGGTAACAGTAGGCTCTTACAACCTCTGGGCTAAGACGTTGAAAGGTGTTGCCTTGCTTCCCACAGAAGACCCCATCCATAAACTTCGTATGGTGAAATCGCCACAGGAGATCGCTTTTGTCCTAGAGGCGTGTCAACTTGCGGACGCTTGCCTTGCCTTCTTGCTACCTAAAATCAAGGTCGGCGTAACGGAGAACGAGCTACTTCTAGAAATTGAACTCTTCTTTCGCCGTAACGGCTCTGTTATCTCCTTCCCTCCAATAGTGGTTAGCGGAGAGCGAAGTGCCCGTCCGCACGGAGTTCCCAGCGACAATCCCCTAGAGACAGGGGACTTCGTCACCTTCGACTTAGGGTGCAAAATTCAGGGCTACTGTAGCGATATTACACGTACTTTCGTCATGGGCAAGGCTAGCGAGAGGCACAAAGAGGTCTACGCACAGGTCTTGAAGGCAGAGACCTCTTGTATTGCGGCGTTAAAGCCAGGAGCCAATGGGCGTAAGGTAGATGCTTTAGCGCGTGAAATTCTAGACGAAAAAGGGTATGCGAAGTATTTCGGTCACGGCTTAGGGCATGGACTGGGAACCCTCGTTCACGATTCGGGGCGGCTCTCGTCCACAATGGATCAGGCTATTGAGGTAGGGCAGATTTGGACAGTAGAGCCGGGGGTCTACATAGAAGGGTTCGGCGGAGTCCGCATCGAAGACGACGTTGTGATTACAGAGACTGGAAACGAAATACTCACCCATTTCCCCAAAGAGTTAATGGAGCTATAGAAGGAGAGAAAGAGTGCAACACCCAAAAACAAAAAAACTGATATGGCTTCTGCTTGCTCTCTCGTTGGGGGGTGTGGCAATAGGTAATACCTACCGTCGTTATCTCCGCCTCGCCTTCGAGAATGCCATCCTACACGATGATTTGCCTGTAGTAGAGAGTCTACTGAATCGGGGAGTCTCTCCAAACGAGCCCGTTTCGCAGACAGCCCCATTGGTGATGACGCTCTCGCGCTACCAACGGGTTGCCAACCCTATGACGCGCATCAACCGTCGCTTCCCCGTATGTGAAGACATTGCGCTCCTACTTATTCAGCGCGGCGCAAACCTTGGAGTGCTTGACACGAATAAGAGAACGGTTCTCCTACAGGCAGTACAGATGGACGCGCAGAGAGTAGTACGCAAGCTTCTCGACCTCCACGCAGACATATCGGCGAAAGATGGCTTCAATAGGAACGCACTTCATATCGCTTGCATCAGCAGTAGTTACGAAATCGTGAAATGGCTGGTAGATAGCGGATGTGACATAAATGCGCTGGATGGGGCTGGAGGCTCCCCGCTCACTATTGCGGCGCAGGAGGCAAGAACAAAAACGGTACGCCTGCTGGTAGAGCGGGGAGCCCCTTCTATGCGGCAGTAGCGGCTGGATCAGACCCAAACAAACAGGTTTTCGCTGTTGATACCGCAAAATACCTGTTGGCAAAGGGTGCTAATCCGAGCATACAGAGTAAGCAAGGTGGAAGCGTTGCCACCCTGGCGACCACTACAAAGATGATGAAAGTACTCCAGAGTGTGGGGATACCTTTCCCTGCTCCTGCCACTAAAGACGAGAGGGTTATTTTGCGAAACGCGATAAATAATAACGATGTCGAGATGGCGTTGAGGTGTAGAGCCTCTATCCCCCTTTTGAGCGATGGAGACTACCCTACGGCAGTGATGTTCGCACAGAGAAACAGGAATCAGGAGATTCTGAATCTTCTAATGCCCTACATGAACACGAAGCGATTCGCTAACTACCTTTCGTTTGGCATCTATCACACTCCTGCCCTGGAGATACCAGCGGCGCAGATGATTCGAGAGACGCGATTTACGATTGCAGAGAGTAGATGGCAAGAGGCTTTGATGATGGCAATAGTTGCAAACAGGATGGAGATTGCCAAAGCGATATTGGGGAAAGGAATCACTCTGGACTATCTGGGCAAAAACGGACGGACACCTACCATTGAAGCGGCTATCAGTGCAAATCCCCTCCTAATGAAAGCGATATTAGAGCGGCACCCCGACGTGAACCGCAAAAGCAGAGGGGGTATGACTGCGCTCTTTTATGCCAAGCGCACGAAACAAAAAGAGGTTATTCGCCTTCTGGAGGCGGTAGGAGCGAAGGATTAGGCTTAGGCTACACTCTCTATACCCTGATTTCGTAACAGCTCACGCTCTCATTTTATCTAAAATGCCCTCGGCGGCTATTAGAAATTTCCTGAAAACAGTCATTTTCCCAAAATGGAGAATTGGAGTTAATATTGATGAGGAGAAGTGGGCGAAATACCCCTATCAACGCGCCTAAATACCCTTACCCCGACGGGCAAACGGAACTGTTCATACCTACTAAGCCCTTCTCCTCACAGATAGCATCTCACTCGAAACAGAAATAGGAGCTATACTATGCGATTTACGACCTTGCTACTCTCCACGCTACTCTGCATCGCTCTGACAGCGAGCGCCGACGAACCGACCACCCTCAAAGCCGATAAACCGGGCGCGGCAGAAACGCAAATCGAAAAAATAGAACGCGATTGGAACCACAACCTTAAAGAGCATAAGAGAGCCGCCATTTCCGCGCTCTGCTCCGAAGACTTTCTGTTTACCGACGAACATGGCAAAGTGCAAGATAAAACCCAATACTTGAACGATATTGAGAGCCTCAAAGTCGCCTCATATACAATGAGCGACCTCAAAATCAAAGTCTACGGCGATACAGCGATTGTGAATGGCAAGTGGAAGGGCAAAATCAACGACAACGAGGTTGAGGTCAGCATACGTTTTACTGATACCTTTGTCCGTCGAAATAACCAGTGGTTTGTGATTGCCTCGCAAGACGTGCAGATGTAGCAACCATTTTTCTCCCACAAAACAGTGCAGCCACTGTCTATATTGCAATAACGCATATCATGCCAGAAGGCTTAACAAATGAGTTTTTCACCACTCTCTAAAGGAGTAGGGTGAATAGTTACCTGATTGTATAAATTTTCGTGAACAGGAAGGAATTTGCTCACGCTGTGTGCGAATATGCTTCGGAGAAACCTTTCAACACCATTTTCAAGGAGTCCTTAGTATAATGAGTATAGTACGCGTGGGTGTCATTGGGACAGGCGGTATGTCACAGGGGCATATCCGTAACCTTATCAACAACCCCGATTCAGAGATCACCGCAATTTGCGACATCAGCCCTGAAGCGTTGGCTCGAACCGTCAACAATCACCCCGCTCTTGCGGACACACCACAGTTTGACAACTACCTCGACCTTATTGCAAGTGGTCTTGTGGATGCCGTGCATATTGATACACCCCACACCCTCCACTTCGAGATGATAATGAACAGCCTTGACAAAGGGCTACACGTCTTCTCTGAGAAGCCGATGGTCTGCAATGTCGAACACGCCCACGCCGTCCTCAAAAAGCTTGATGAGACGGGCAAGATTTTCGTGTTGGGCTATCAGCGTCACTACCAGTCTGAATTCCTCTACATTCGCGACAAAATCGCAGACGGCTCTATGGGCGCGGTGCAGTTTGTACAGGGGTTGCAGTGCCAAGGCTGGCTGACAGGATGTGCAGGAACATGGCGGCACACACAAGAGCTAAGCGGGGGCGGACAACTCAACGACTCCGGCTCTCACCTACTGGCTGTCATGCTCTTCATTACCGGTCTTGCCCCCGAATCGGTCAGTGCATTTATTGATAACTTTACTGTACCCGTAGACATCAATTCTGCCCTCTCCATACGCTTCACCAACGGCGCACAGGGCAACCTCTCCATCGTTGGCAATGCCCCCACATGGCATGAAGATATGACCATTTGGTGCGAAAAAGGCATCTTCTTTATGCGAAACGGTAAACTGGAGATATGTGACGAGAACGGCAAGCGTACCCAGCCCACCGCTGAAGAGCTACCGGTAGGCTCCACGCCCGACGCAAACTTCATCAACGCCATACTAGGGCGCGAACCCGTCGGCTCACCGCCCATCTGGGGGCTCCGCGTTATTGAGCTTACCCAAGCCGCATGGCAAGCCGCTGCCAAGGGCGAGGTTCAGCTCGTCAACCAACTCTAAGTTTGCACCCTCCCCATAAAAAGAGAGAAGAGGCTTCTAATATCGCCTCTTCTCTCTTTTTACTCTTCAAAATTGGCTTACATAGACCAATATTAAAAGATAGCGTATAATTAGTTGGGCGTTGGGTATAAATAGCCAAAGTGTGCTAAAATCCATTGGGTGGGGTTCTTCCTTGTTAAGAAGAATATTACCCCCATGGGCAATGCCAGGTCGTTACAGACGGCTACAAGGCGTTGTCCATTTGCCTAAACGTCAAGCAAAGCAGGAAGTTCAATGGATCGGGGGTGAGTGTGAACAGATCACTACTGTCGTTATTGGTAGGAGGAATGGTGTTTATGGGCATTGCTGTCTCTTTAGCCCAGGGCAAAGCGACGCATCCCTATCCTGGTGGTGCCGATGCAGACATATGGGTGTGTGCGGGTCAATCCAATATGGCAGGCGGTGGTCTTATCACACGCAAATACAAGACCGAGCCCGGAGTGATGCTGTTTAACATGGATGGCTCCTGGATTCCGGCAACGGAGCCTATCAACCGTATTTTCTCCGCGACTGCGCCCATTATTCGTGACCGCCTGATCGCCGGTTTTGGGCAAGAGAACTACAAGAAGCAGGTAGCAGTCGAGAAGACGCACCCATTCGGCTGGGTCGGTCCGGTACTCTTCTTCGCGAAACACCTCGTGAAGCACACGGGGCGTAAGATCGGACTGGTTCCCTGTGCTCTGGGTAGTACGTCAATGGCGGACTGGAATCCTGACCTAAAAAGCAAAGGCGATGGGTCTCTGTACGGCAACATGATTGAGCGCATTGCGATGGTCGGAGGCAAGATCAAGGGGTTGATCTGGTATCAAGGCGAGGGCGAGACCGGTCCCGGACTACAAGAGCCGTTTGAGAAGACCTGGCTAAACTTTGTGGACAGCGTGCGGCAGGATATGGGCATCTCCGATCTGCCGATCATCTATGTTCAGATCAGTCGCTATTGTATCGATATTGGTGCCGACTACGGGCTGGCATGGGAGGCGATTCGCGAGAAGCAACGGACAGCAGCAGACAAGCGCAAAAACCTATTTGTGGTTCCAGCGATAGACCTACCTCTGGACGACCTGATACACATCGGAGCGGCGGGGCATGAACGACTGGGCAAGAGAATGGCGGAGGTCACCCTAGATAAAGTCTATGGCATTACAGGTCACGCGACAGCCATTGATTACGATTCCTGCGAAATATTGCCGGCACTGGACGTTCTGCACAACCGCCTGAGAGTCCGCTTCAAGGGTGTCAACGGCAAGCTTCAGGCGCAGGGGCGTCCTTCCGGCTTCACTCTGAGATCAAAAGAGCCTCATAAAGACGGTCCAATGGCGTTCAAAGTCGAGTTCGACCCGAAAGACCCTTGTTCTGTGATCATCTGGTACTCCAAGCCCATCGAAAAGCCGGTTTTTCTCTTTTATGGAGCTGGGCTTGATCCCTATACGAACATCGTAGATAGCAAAGATATGGCGGTTCCAGCTTTTGGTCCCATCACTCTCGAACCTAAGAGATGAGCGTTCACAAAGAGGCAGTCCTGCCTGAGTAACCACGAGTAGTAGTAGATAGTACGGGCATATCTAATTGAGGACAAGTGGAGGTCACCTAGAGGAGACTTCCCAGATTCACGGAGGAGAAGACATTGCGTACAACCCCCAAACAACTTATCAGTTTATGCCTATTTACAGGCTTTCTGTTCGGCTCACTCCATCAAGTGCAAGCACAAGACGCAAACGCCATTGTGAAAAAGATGGTGCTGACCTATAAGGCATTTAATACCTATTCCGAGACCTCTGAGGCAAAAATTGCGCTACTTGGTGCGCCTTCACAAATTCAGACGACCAGTTTCAAATTCCAAAAGCCCTCCAAGTTTTGCGTTCAGACCTCTGACCCTCAATCGGGTACACTCGCTATCTACTCAGACAGCACTCAGGTCAGCGTCTACGGAGGGCGGCAAAACATCTTTACCAAGCGCGACTATGCAGGCAACTTTGTGTCTACCGTGCGTGCCTACGAAAAGGTAGCGAAAGAGATGTTAGACATGAATATCACGCAGATACTCAGCCCTATTAGCCTAATGACAGCAGGAGAGAACGGATTGCGCGAAGCAAGAAATTTTCGCTATTTAGGAACTAAAAGCGTGAATGGTCGCCCCGCCCATGTCGTCGCAAGCCTAGTAGATTTAACATGGTTGACCACGATCGTAGGAAAACAGGACTTTTTACCAGAGAACAGTCAGGTCAAACTATGGATAGACAAACAGAGTAATCTTATGGTTCACGCTGTGATTCAGTTTGTTTGGAGAGCGAAAATCCAACGACCGGGTGTAAAAGACAAAACTGTTCTACAAGGCATGGTCATGGATGAAGTACATCGGAATCAGTTCGTAGATAAACCCATTGAAGCCGACGTATTTCGTTTTGCGCCTCCTGCTGGCTCCAAGCAGATATTCCCTGAAACGCGCTAAAGCAGTGCAAACAGACAGGTTATTTAGCGAAGAGTGGCTCTGAAAGCGATATAGGGGGGAGAGTTCACCTAATTTTTAAAAAACAAAAATAAATGGCTCTCAGCCTTGC
>JAPLCR010000423.1 GCA_026392135.1 Armatimonadota bacterium | reverse complement strand
GCATAAGGGAGAGAAGTTAAAAGACATCCCAACTGACTATCTGCAATGGGTGCTAGATATTGCTGGGAACGCTCAATCGGTTAGGCTACGTCCAATCATCCGTTGTATTATAGCGAATCGTTCGCGACCCAATCCGAATTGGCATAGCGAAGAGGAGACGCTCGTCACGATTTCGCGAGATGGGTACATCACGAGATTGTCACTTGACGTTTACCACACTCAGAGGCGCGGCGTACAAGCCGCGAACCTGAAAGAGGAGGACCAACTCGCCCATCTCTTCGTGGCGACGACGACGCACTACACCCTCTTCTTTACGAATCGCGGGCGCGTCTATCGCCTCAAAGCGTATGAGATTCCGCAGTCCTCCCTCACCGCAAGAGGGCAACACATCAATGACTTCATACCGCTGGATAGCGGCGAACGCATCACTGCGATACTACCCATCAAAGACTTCAAGACGGGTGGCTATCTCGTCATGGCAACGGAGTATGGAGAGATAAAGCGTACTGCGCTCGAAAACTTTGCGAACTTGCGTGCCAACGGGCTTATCGCTTTCGACATTGAGGAGGGCGATAACTTGAATTGGGTGAAGCACACGGATGGCGTTCAAGAGATAATGATGGTGACGGCGGAAGGGATGTCTATTCGCTTCAAAGAGGAAGACGTTCCAGAGAGAAGCAGAGGGGCAGGGGGCGTGCGTGGTATCGAACTACGCAATCCCAAAACGAAGATAGTCGCGGACAGCGTTGTCGCCATGGATGTAGTCAGCCCAACGAGCCAACTTCTGGTGAGTAGCGAGTATGGATTCGGGAAGCGCACCGACCTCGGCAAATACCGCTCTCAGGGGCGAGGTGGGCGTGGTATCCAAACAATGAACGTCACCGCAAAAACAGGCAAAATCATAGATGCTGCCGTTGTGGAACCCGAAGATAAGCTGATGGTACTTACCGAGCATGGTGTCGCTATCCGCATGGATGTCAAGCCCATTCGCGCCACCGACCGCAGTACGCAGGGAGTCAAGCTGATTAACCTGAAGGATGGAGATCGTGTAGTGACGATTGAGCGCCTCATCAGTACCGAAGAGGTAGAGGAGCGAGCGAATGAACAGGCAAAATAGAGTCTGAGCCTCGCCAAAACGTGTAAAGTTTGCTCTGGTCGGTTTCATCTGTCAAAAGGTGAAACCGACATTTTGCGCCTACTCACCCTCGCGATTTGCGCGGCGAGATATTCCTCAAAACGAGTTCTGTAGACCGCCTGTAGCCGACAGATACGAAGTGTTCGGTTTGAGGCTCTGCCCCGGTGTTAACGTTGTACGCCGATTCCCATTTCGCAGAACCACTCCCTCCGCTGTCACCTTTTCCACCACAAGACCGCCCGGCAGCCGTCCCCCTTCGGTCAGGTAGAGCGTCTTATCACCCATTTTGAGAATCGCCATCGATTTCTCCTGTTCGATAGTCCCTTTAAGCACTATCTCTGTCATCACCTCTTGTATAGGCTGAGCAGAAACGTTTACTTTCATTGGAGGCAGTACTGAGAGTCCTGACCCCATTATGCTCTGTGCCATCCGTGTGCCTCCCATCGGTTTAAGCGTTATGGTAGGCGTAGCATGAGCCGTTGTAGAGGCTGTTTTCTGCTCCGTACTTATCACGGGGCGAAAAGGGTCGGCAGTAAACGGAAGCGGTACACTCTCATCCTTATTCAGTGCCTTCACATCGCCGATTGCGGGAGCGTTTTGTGCAACCTGCGTACCCGCTGGAAGGGATGCCGCAGGAGGAGTGGAGGCAGGCTGTGTCGCCACCGTCGTTGTTACTTGTGCGGGCTGCCCTCCCCCTAAAACACGCGAAAACACAAATGCTATCATACCTATAATGCCAACCACAAGAGCGATAAGCTTTGGCTTATCTTCAGGGCGCACATTCGTTTGCAGAGCCATTTTGTGTACCTTCTTTCCTTAATTTCCCGTGTCTTTTACGATGCGAGGCGTAATGAATATCATAATATCGCTCTTGCGTCGGCTAGTCGACCTGTTTTTGAAGAGTTCGCCCACCAGAGGCAGTTTCGACAAAAGAGGCACTTCCTGTAGCGTGCGTGAAATCTCCTCCCGAATAAGACCACCGATAACCACCGTCTCGCCATCCTTTAACATGACCGTCGTCTCAGCCTCCCGTGAACTGGTTTGGGGCAAGCTGTCTGAATTGATTCCTGTGACGGTACTCACCACAGGATGTACACGGAGCGTGATTCTGCCGTCGCCATGCACACGTGGGCGCACCAGAAGAATTATCCCAACAGGAAACTCCAGCACCTGGATATTGGTTCCCGTCAAGCCCGCTTGAGAGATACGGGTACGTAGTGTGTCTATCACCTGTATACGCGGGTCAGCGAGGAGCTTCGCCTCTTTGTTGGTTACCATTGCGTTGATAGTTGCCATCATCTGAAAGGGAACTCGACTAAACGCACCAAATAGTTTGCCCGGTACGCTCGACTGTGCTAGAGGCGCATTCGTTGCTGGGTCTAAGGGCGTACCTGCCGGTAGCTCTCTCGCAGAAAGAGGCGACCAGTTCCATGCAACCCCCAGCTGCTCTGCCTTTTCAGGGGAGGTATCCACCACTTTGACCTCCACCATCACCTGCTGAGGAGGAGTGTCTACCTGCTCTATCAGGTGAAAGGCGGCTTCCATCTCCAAAGTGTTACCACTCAATATCAGGCTTCGAGAACGCTGGTGCTGTTTATCCTTATAAGCCTCTGCGGTCAAATTATCGTCGCTTTGAGCACCTGCACCGCCTCCTGCACCTCCTGCACCGCCTCCCGCACCACCTCCGCTTCCGCCCGCACTACCTCCGCTCGCCCCGGGCAAGCCCATGAGCGGCTGAAAACGCGGGTTTGTTGGTGCTAATGGGGGCGGTCCAATAATCACTTGGATCTTTGGAAAGGCTTTTGTAATCATGTCTTGAAGTACGATCGCACTGCCGTAGCGAATACGATAGATTTTGAACTCACGCACACCAGCTTCACCCTCTAGCGGTTTGTCCAGGCGCTTCAGTGCCTCTTTAACCTCCTCTAGTATCACTTTGGAGGCGGTAATGCTCACGGCTCCACCGGGCTTCTCACCGTTGCCAACTACGTCAATACGTAGCTTGGGGTAGGTAGATTTGAGGAACGCCTCTAGCTTACTCGAAACGAGGTTGCGTATAGTGATAACCTCTGTCCGCAAGTCCTCTTTAATAGGGGCTTTGTCCTCTTCCAAAAGGAATGACTTCGCAATTACGATATCCTCCTGCGCTCCTAATAGAAGAACGGAGTCACCAACTGCCTTTGCTGTTAGGAAGGGAAGAACACCCTCTAAGCTCTTGACAGCCTCTTGTGCCGCGAGATATTTGAGCGAGACCCGCACCTTATTCCCTGAAGCCTCCATCACCTGCTTCATCTCTGCTACGGTGGCGACGATATAACTCTTATCCACGAGGCGGTAGGTCATTCCCGCAGAGGAGGAGATCGTCTTGAGTGCCTCCTCCACCGTACTTGCGGTCAGGTTCATAGAGAGCGTGCGGTGTGTATTGCTAGCGAGAACGATATTGGTACCCGTCTTTAGGCTCAGAGCATGGAGGATGTCTGAGACCTCTGTGTTTTCAAAACGTAGACGAATGGACTTCATCTCCGTTCGCTTTTCGATGGGAGGGTCTTGCTGTGCCAATACGGGGCGTGAGCAGAACACGGCTCCGACGGTCAACAGTCCTAGAGTGTAGATTCGTGTTTTCATGGCTTTACTTCCTCGTTTTGGTGGTTATGCTCAGTCGGCAACGGTGTTTTTTCTGTCTTCGCATTGATGGGTGGCGTTATGGGTTTGGCTTGTGCCTCTGCCCGCTTCTCTACTTCGGTGGGAGTACGGACATAGCGGACAAGCGAAAAGGAAGCCATAGTGCTAGGGTATTTAGTACCACGTGTCCAGCGTGCCTGCTGTATGGTCAAGAGGCGTGGGCTAAGATGTAGTTTGTAGAGGAAGTTCCGCACCTTAGAATACTCCCCGCGTATGTCTATCGTGCTACTGACAGGAAGGGTGTCTGGGGGTAACTTGCTTGCGGATGCTCCATTCGCGCCACTGTTGGGGGCAGGTGGACTACCTCCTCCCGCAGTATTCGCACTACCTATGTTCGCCCATCGGGTGATTTCCGTTCCCGTTTCAGAGGCGTATTGGCGTAACATATCCAGAAATTTCCCCTGCTCCACCTTCGATTGAACTTCGGAGGGATGGCGTTTGAGTACGAAGTCGCGGTCAGCCTGCTTTAGTTGGGCTTGTACCTGCGCGATCTCTGTTTGTGCTTTTTCGTAGTCCTGTTTTAGGTGTGCGAGCCGTGTTTTCTGCCCAAGATAGAGGAGACCGCCCACGCCGAGCGCAACCAGTGGGGCAAGAAAGATAACGGCGTTGTAAGTTGATACGCGCTTCATAGTGCACCTGCCGCTTTCGTCAAAGGCTCACCTATCCCTGCAAGGTCGGAGGAGATGAGGAAGTGAATGGAGCTCGTTTTATCCTGCTCCCCGTTGCGCGTGTAGGACTCTACAACGGCGTTAGTGAAGAGGGAAGAGCGTTTTAGCCCTTCCAACGCTTGAATTGTCCCCTTCTCCTCCACGCTGTCTCCGATAAGGTTGATATGCCCTGTTTGCGTAATACTCACTTCGGTCAGCCCAACATGGACGGCAGTCGCTTCCGTAATAGCGTCCATGACGCGGGGAAAAGGAAAGCCGTCGCCCTGAATAGTGTGCATCAGGTTAACCGTAGCTTGTTGATCGTCAATGACCTTTTGCTTTTCGCTCTGTAATGCCTTGAGTTCGTTTTTAGCATGGCTTACAAGATGGTCGTATTTATTGGATTCTATGCCCAGGTGGGCACTGGAGAGGGTTATTAGCACCAGTAACGCAATAGAGGCGACAAGAGAGAGAGCCGCTTTTTTGCTTACCTGCCGCATCTGGCGTATTTCGTGTACATGAACACGCAGGTCGAAACAGGGAATCTCTAACGGCTTAGGGGTCTGATAGTACATGGCAAGCCCCGCCGCGCCTACATAACGCAGGAGAGCCTCTTCCGACTTCGCACCTACTTTTTCGGCGAACTCCTCAAGGTTATCTAGCGTGATAATATACGCGGGTACTCCCAGTCTACTTGCCAGCATCTCTGGTAGGCTTTGCAGTGTGACCCGCGAGGTTATCACTATAATCTGTTGTATGGGGTTGTCGCGCCGTCGCCTTTGATAGTACTCAATGGAGCGTTGAAGCTCCATGAGGAGGGAGTGGAAGCCGACAGCACGCTTGGGGAGTCCCGCTTGTGCCGCTGACGCAAACGCACTGTCTATTCCAATGTCGAACTGAGGAATCTCCTCCGTTGCAAAAGGAGACTGCTCTTCCGTACTGCTAAAGAGTGTCTCGCCGTTGATGTCGAGGCGGCGGTATATTTGAACGACTCCCTCCTCCACTACCGCAACCTCGATATCGCCGCTTCCTACCGATACCCAGAGCGTAGGCTCCTCCATAGAGTGAGAAGCGATAGAGGCACGGTACATGGCAAGGGAGATAGGCTCTATTGCGAGTAGGTTTATACCCGCCATCATCGCTACGTCCATATAGCTCTGTGAGACGAGCGTATCGGCAGAGAAGACGATAGTGGGGAGAGGCGTGGTGTCTTCTGGAGTTTCAGGGCGACCTAGCTGTAGGAAGTCGTAAGCCTCTGGAGCCAAGCCGTGTTCTGTGGAGAAGGAGAGTTCGTTGGCGACAATAGGGCGTAAATCGTCGCGGGGAATGGGAGGTAACTCCATAACCCGTGCCGTCGTTGCGGTGGGGGGTAGCCCAATGATAGCATCTTTTGTAGAGACGCGAAGCCGCCCTATTAGGTCTCGGAGGCGCTGAGCGACGAGGGCGGTGTCCACTATTTGCCCATTTACGATAGTTCCCGGCGGAAGCAGAATACTACCCCCGGTAATGGCTCGCATTGCACCCCAATGACCGCTTAATTCGACGACGACTATCGAGTCGGACTGAATATCTATTCCTAAAAGTGATTGGTTTGATTTTTGCATTTTAGTTTGGCGCGACACTTCCCTACGCAAGAGCGAATCTTGTGCGGGGAGTGATGCTCCTTCCCTCGTATTTTATACAGGTTTGGTTCTGATTGAATTTTGGTTTATCAATGCTTAATTTTTACTAGACAGATTTCTAACTAGGGCTATTTCTCATGCGGGCAAGAGTGGAAAATTGGCGGGTCAAACCGTTTACTGTTACCGTCTCTACCATCTTTACTGCCCCAATAAGGCGCAACTCTGCATTTGTGGGCGCGTTTGGGTTGGTTGTCGTTACCCAGTTCGCCGATGTGTCGTTATAGTTACCGCTCGTTTTATAATAGGTAAAGGGCAGTGCCGTTACATTTCGCACCATGATGGTCGTTACGTTTGTTGATGTTGTTTTTTTTAACTGCTTATTGGCGGAGTCGAACCAGTATTTTGTGTAGGCTCCGCTGGAGTTTGTGTAGCAGGTTATGCTGTTCGTACTCGCTGCCTGAAGTGCTGAGAACTGAGCAGGGGAGGCGACGGTTTGATAGGAGTACGCATCCATAACACTATCAGAAAGCACATTCAAAGCCTGCCGTGCCTGAGCGTCCACATTCGTCTGCCCTAGGAAGGTGGTCTGCATCTTTGTGGTGGTCATATAGAGCGTTACTAGCCCCGCCCCCGCCAAGAGAGAGATGAAGAGACTTACCAGAAGGTCTATTAACATACTGCCGCGTTGTTTTTTCATGGCTGTTATGTTCCGCTACTCGATAAATAAGAGTCCATACGGCAGAGTTGAACACCGGATGCCTTGAGAGTTACGATGATAGTGACGGTACGCAGGGCGGTAGCCGCGGGCTGTACCGGATTGGAACCTGAAACCGTGGCACTGCTGACTACGGAGAGAGTCACCTTATAGCGTGCCAAACTCGCGCTTGCCACGCTCGCCATGCTTCCATTGTAGTAGGTGGTGACGGGTGAAGCGACGCTAGCCTCTGCGGTATTGGTAAAACCGGTCTGCTTGACGGTCTCCATCGTCTGCCGCGCAAGATTATAGGCGACTCCTGTATCTGCCGCGAGGCTCGTCATGTTACTGGAAAAGGAGAAGGTGCTGACGATTGCCCCAACGCACATTGCCATTATAAGAGAGGCAACAAGAGATTCTATCATCGCGACACCCCGTCGATATTTTATGGGTCTCTTTCTCATTTTACTGATTTACCTTATAAGAGTCGTACCAAGCGTTATTAGCCTTATAGGTACTGCCGGTGGTTGTGAAGTAGCCTCCTCGAAAGTTCATGGTGGGGTTTCCCTGACACGTAAAGGAGTCGCCGATAGCACTCCCGATAAAGGTGCCGTTTCCTTGAAACTGCATAGCGTTGTTGGAGCAGCCTCCTGTTACGCAGTAGATGCCTGCCTCCAACGTCGAGTTCCCCGTGATGATAAAGGGGCTGTTTTTCGCGTTATACATACGCACCCCTTTTGTGGCATCGGAGGACATGGCGACAGAGCAGTTCCCTCCGCGCATACTAATCGTCCCGGAACCGCGTAAGGGACCGAACCAGATATTGATGGGGCCATTTGTATTGTTGAAGGTGATTGTCGAGTTTCCCGCGCAACTTATGCTTGTCAAGTAGTAGTTCGCGCCACCCGCTTTCCCCACAAACGTTTTTGAGCTGTTTCCGGTTAAAGTGACCGTATTACTCGCAATACTAGCAAGGCTGTTGTCGTTGTGCGTGGAGAGCCAAGTAAGACCGCCGCTTGGAAACGTTGTGTTGGCTATCGAATCGACGGTAGCCCACGTAACGGCACTTGCATTTGTCTTCGTAGTATAGGTGGGGCCGTGGCAACCGCCTCCGCCGCTATCACCGGCATTGGGTCCATTGAAGTAGAGAGTCCCTGGTATAGATGGGTTGCCGTTAATATCTAGGAGGTGGTTTACTCCAATATCTCCAGTCGCGAGGTTTGGAGAGCCTGCTATGGTGGAGGATTTGGTAATATCCGCTCCATAAAGTACATAGTTGCCGCCGCTTCCTGATGTGGAGGTAGGTTGGGTAGGGGTTGACCCAGAAGGAGTGTTGCCCGGAGGAACACTGCCAGAGGGAATACTGCCCGGCAACCGGGGGGTAGACGTGCCTGGGAAATTAGCGGTGGTGGAGACTTGGCGCGTAACTCCGTTACATACTCCTCTTGAGACTATCACAACACTACTACTGCCCGTTGTCCAGGGAGTAGTACCGTCTGTATTCATACAGTAGATCTTAAACGTGCCGCTACCGAGTGTATAGGTAGGTCCATAAGGGCTGTTCGCCGATTTTTGGTCTGCGTTGGCAGAGGCGGCTGTGATCTTCTGAAGTTCAAAGTTAATGCCCGCCTCTGCCTGATAGAGGGCGGCAACATAGTTTGCTTCGACCATTGCGCGGCTATAGTGGGAGACGGAGACTCGTGCGATACCCGCCATAATTAAAGAGATGATGGCGGCAAATACGATGGCGTTAATCATTGCACCACCGCGATGCCCTCTCACTCTCGCTTTTATTTTTATTGTGCTACTGTGTGCGGATATCATACTCTTAACCTCTTCTCTCTAAGGGACTCCCTCTAGTTAAATTGTTCCAAAACCTCCAGGGAAAGAGAGGCTATCGCCCAACTAAACCACCTACCGCCCTAGTCACCCCTCGCCCAGAATTGGGAGAGGGGACGGGGGTGAGGGCTTCTGGTTTTTAAGTGGAACATCTATTCTGACGCGATTCTCTCAGCGGGCATCTTCGCCCGGCTCAAATGTTCCATGGTCGCCATAGCTACAGCTCACCTTGAAGGTGGAGCTATCGCCGCTATGCCCATTGCTTAACGAGTAGGCTCCTCCTGCCGAACATACCGGGATATGCTGAAAATCGGTGAGAGAGGCTGTGGTTACTCCTGCTGTGATAAGAGTGCTGTAGTTGGCAGCGTTGACGCGCACTCTTGCCGACTGTACGGTGTTCGCTATTGTCTGCATATTAGCGCGGCACGATTTGCGTTGTGAATCTGCGACGGCTTGCAGAGAGAGCGGGGTTGAAATTGCCATTAAAATAGAGAGGATGAGCATGACAACCAGTAACTCAATGAGAGTGAAGCCGTTACTCTTATATTTTGAATAGGGGTATGCTATTTTCATTTTTCCGCTCTGTTTCCATCTATTTTACAAATTTAACCCTTTGAAAGCAGAAGGCTCCCTCCCTCCGCAATGGACTGAGAGGGAGCCGAAATAACCGTTCCAAGCGATTAGTTGCTGTCTACGCCGGGTTCAAAGGTGCTGTGTCCGCTAGCGGAGCAGGCGACTTTGTAGGTAGCGGCAGAGGCACTAGAGCCGTTTGCGAGTGTGTAAGCACCCCCTGTTGGGCAGATGGGGAGGGCTTGCAGATCGGTGAGGCTAGCGACGGTGACACCTGCGGTGATCAGGGTAGCATAGTCGTTGGCGTTGGCTTTAACACGAGCAGACTGAACCGCGTTAGAGATGGTCTGCATATTAGCGCGGCACACCTTCTTCTGAGAGTCTGTAACGGCTCCGAGATAGAGGGGAGTGGCGACTGCCATCAGCACTGAGAGTATCAAAACAACGACGAGTAGTTCGATAAGAGTGAAGCCCTTCTTGGAAGAGCGTAGGGTGGTGGTGCGGTTCATCTGGTTTATCTCCATTTAAAGTAGTCTTTGGCTTCCATCTTGGAAAGCTCAAAAGGTGTTTGTGCGTTACAACAAGGTTCTTCCACACGCCTACAGGAGTCTCCAACAGGTATTCTTACTAGGAACTCGAAAAAAGGTAGGTAGTTGTAACGGGTTGTTTGGGTTGGGAAAAGGTAGGGCGACCCAGTACAGGGTAAGGAGCCGCCCTAGTTTGCTATCGTGTTTGGGTTAGTTGCTGTCCACGCCCGGTTCAAAGGTGCTGTGTCCGCTAGCGGTGCAGGAGACTTTGAAGGTGGTAGCAGAAGCACTCGTACCGTTCGCAAGACCGTAAGTTCCGCCGGTGGGACACTTGGGAAGTGCTTGCAGGTCGGTGAGGCTAGCGACGGTGA
>JAPLCR010000439.1 GCA_026392135.1 Armatimonadota bacterium | reverse complement strand
TCCAGTAGCGCGGGCTTACGCACCCAATACTCTAGTCCTGAATTCACCCTATTTCTGGCTGCTGGTAGCATACACCCTTATATCCGCTGGACCAATTTTAATGGAGATGGTCCACGTGGTTTTGCAGGAGGAACATGGACAGTTGGCTTGGATATCTTTGCCCGTTTCTTCTAAATACCAGAACTAAAGTAGGCATATTCACCAACATCGCGCCTCGATATGTTGGCATTGATCCCATTTCCGAGGCAAAATTAAGAAAGGAAACCTAAAGATGCCTGTCTACAAGCATCCTTTGTTCGGTCCTGTGCGTTTCACTATTTTGGACGGTGCAGGAGGTCCAATTCAATTAGGAGATAGTTTCGAGAAAAACATCGTCTCAGTGCACGTACCGCAATTAACAGGAGTTCCTCTGTACAAGGAAACAGGCACACCTATCAGCGGAAACATACAGTTTCATAAAGATGGAATAGCGCAACTCCTTGCGGCATGGCATGAGGTTGAGCAACGCGGTTTGTTACCCCTTGTACTATCCTGGGGTGGCTCGTATAATTCACGCCTTAGCACTACAACACCCTCCAACCATGCGTTTGGCACAGCATTCGATATCAACCCTGATTTTAATGGGTTTGGCGCGGTTCCACCTGCATCAGGAAGGCACGGTTCGGTGCGTGAATTAGTGCCTATTTTTGAGAAACATGGTTTTCTCTGGGGAGGTAACTTCCAGAGTAAACAGGATGGAATGCATTTTGAGGTAGCAAGGCTCGGTGTAGCACCATTGGTGCCCGCGCCACCAGCGGTACAGGTATTCATTAATGGCGTACAGAAACCGATTCCTGCCGTGCTGATTGCCGATCATACACAGATTGGCATTCGCAAGTTCACTGGGGAATTTGGGGGCAAGATATCCGAAATTGTCCTCAAATCACCATGCTCAGTGAAAGTCACGGCGAACAGGGAAGCGAAGATTCTGGGAGTAGTGATAGAAGAAAGCGTCTACGTCGCCTTTACTGATGTCATTACACTCTATGATGGAATCTCTTTCACATTCGACCCCGGCGTTCTCCCGGTAAACATCCCCCTGATATTGAGGCTCAGGGGGATGTTTGCGTTTCACCGCTACACGCTCACCGCCTCCTCACGCTTCACAAACTCTAGCCGCCCCTCCGAGTCCGCGTCCAGCAGGATAGTATCCCCCTCTTTGAACTCGCCAGACAAGATACGCTGTGCGAGCAGGTCGGTCACCATGCGCTGTATCGCCCGTTTCAGAGGACGCGCCCCGTACACAGGGTCGTAGCCCGCCATTGCGAGGCTCGCCTTTGCAGAGGGAGTCATCTCAAGCGTGAGTTTCCTATCCGTCAGCCGCTTCTGCAAGAGCGTTATCTGGATGTCTACAATAGAGGTGATATGCTCCGCAGAGAGGCTCTGGAACAGAATAGTCTCGTCGATACGGTTCAAGAACTCAGGGCGGAAGGTCGACTGCACCGCCTCCATCACCCGTAGGCGCATCATCTCCGGATTCGTCTGCGCGAACTCCTGAATAACGCCGCTCCCGATATTGCTCGTCATAATCACCACTGTATTGCGGAAATCCACCGTGCGCCCCTGCCCGTCCGTCAAGCGCCCGTCGTCCAGCAGTTGAAGCAGGATGTTGAACACGTCGGGATGCGCCTTCTCAATCTCATCAAAGAGTAGAACGCTATACGGTCTACGCCGCACCGCTTCGGTCAGTTGCCCGCCCTCCTCATAGCCCACATAGCCGGGAGGCGCACCCACCAGGCGCGATACGCTGTGTTTCTCCATATACTCGCTCATGTCTACCCGAATCAGCGCACGCTCATCGTCGAAAAGAAACTCCGCCAACGCCCGCGCCAACTCCGTCTTACCGACTCCGGTAGGTCCCAAGAAGATAAACGAACCGATAGGACGATTCGGGTCAGAGAGACCGGAGCGGGAGCGGCGCACCGCGTTCGAGACGGCGATAACCGCCTCCTCCTGCCCGATAACCCGCTTATGCAGACGGTCTTCCATGCGGAGAAGTTTCTGCATCTCGCCTTCCAGTAGGCGGGTGACGGGAATGCCTGTCCACTTGCCCACTATCTCCGCGATGTCGTCCGCCGTGACCTCCTCCTTGAGCATCGCCTTTCCGTCGCCCTGAACGGCTTTGAACTCGTCCTCCTCTTGGCTCATGCGGCGCAGTAGCGAGGGCAGAATACCGTGCCGCAGTTCGGCGGCTTTGCCGTAGTCGCCGCTACGCTCGGCGGCTTCCGCGTCGGTTTTCGTCTGCTCAATCTCCTGCTTGGACTGTCGAATTTTTTGAATAACCGCCTTCTCGTTCTCCCAGCGCGTCTTGAGTTGACTGCTCTCCTCGCGCAGTTCGCTCAACTCCTGCTCAATTTTCGCGAGCCGTTCGATACCCGCCGCGTCCGTCTCCTTCTGAAGAGCTACCCGCTCAATCTCAAGTTGGCGAATCCTGCGCTCTACGGTATCAATCTCGGTAGGCATGGAGTCTATCTCCATGCGAAGGCGCGAAGCCGATTCGTCCACGAGGTCAATCGCCTTGTCCGGCAGAAACCTATCCGTGATATAGCGATTCGAGAGAACCGCCGCCGCGACAAGAGCGCTATCGGTTATCCGAATGCCGTGATGCACCTCGTACTTCTCTTTAATACCGCGCAGAATGCCAATCGTATCTTCCACGCTCGGCTCGCCTACAAGTACGGGCTGAAAGCGTCGTTCCAGAGCGGGGTCTTTTTCGATATGCTTGCGGTACTCATCAAGGGTCGTCGCGCCCACACAGCGCAGTTCGCCCCGCGCCAGCATAGGCTTGAGCATATTGGAAGCGTCCATCGCCCCCTCCGCCGCGCCCGCCCCGACAAGCGTGTGCATCTCATCTATGAACAGAATAACCTGCCCATCGCTCTCCGTAATCTCTTTGAGAACCGCCTTGAGCCTATCCTCAAACTCCCCGCGAAACTTCGCCCCCGCGATAAGAGCGCCCAAGTCCAGCCCGATGACGCGCTTATTCTTGAGCGATTCAGGAACGTCGCCCTCCACCACCCGTTGCGCCAGCCCCTCCACAATAGCGGTCTTGCCTACCCCCGGTTCGCCAATTAGGACGGGGTTGTTTTTTGTGCGCCGCGCCAGCACCTGCACCACGCGCCGTATCTCCTCGTCGCGCCCGATAACCGGGGCGAGCTTCTGCTTCCGCGCCGCCTCTGTCAAATCGCGCCCGTACTTTTCGAGAGCGCGGTACTTCTCTTCGGGGTTCTGGTCGGTGACGCGCTGACTGCCCCGCACACTCGTAAGCGCCTGTAGCAACTGCTCCGGCGTTACCCCGTGTACCTTAATAATCCGAGCCGCCGCGCCCTGTGTCTCCCCCGCAATAGCGAGTAGCAGATGCTCTGTAGAGACGTACTCATCCTTCATCTGCTCTGCCTGAGTGAAGGCGGTGTTGAACACCTGCCGTAAGCGAGAGGTGAGAGTCGCCCCCGCCTCTACAGTAGCTCCCGCCACTTTCGGTAGACGCTCTATCTCCTCTGAGAGCTGTTCACGTAGTAGCGAAGCGTTCACACCCAACTTCTGCAAAATGGGTATAGTGAGTCCGCCGTCTTGGTCTAGTAGAGCCGTGAAAAGATGCTCAACGTCTACTTGGAGGTTCTGGTTTCGCTCAGCGATGCGTTGTGCCTCCTGCACTGCCTCTTGCGCTTTA
>JAPLCR010000132.1 GCA_026392135.1 Armatimonadota bacterium | reverse complement strand
TAGGGTTGTTTCAGCAAAAGTGCGAGTAACAAGGAGCAAAATTATGTATCCCGTTCCCTCGGTCATTGGTACACGCCCTGTCTATCGGGGCGTGTACCCTCTTTTATTTGGATTGTGTATCTTTCTAACACTGAATAGTCCTGTTCACGCCCAGAATCCCGCCATTACCATCAAGGTGGATGCGAATGCAAACAAGAAGACGATAAGTCCTCTTATCTATGGTCTAGCCTTTCCCACTAACGCGCAAACTACCGACCTTAACTGTCCGCTTAATCGAAGCGGTGGAAATACCACCACCCGTTACAACTGGAAACTCAACGCCGACAATAAAGGGCAAGACTGGTTCTTTGAGAGCCTAGCCTATCCCTCCGCGATTGCAGGAGAGGGAGCAGACACCTTTATCGGTAACAATAAGCAGTTAGGGGCAGCCTCAATGATAACCATACCGCTCATAGAGTGGGTGGCAAGGTTAGGCGCAAACCGCGGCAAGCTTTCGAGTTTTTCTATCGCGAAATACGGGGCACAGCAGAATAGCGACTCGCAGTGGTTTTCCGATGCAGGTAACGGGGTAAAGACAAATGGTAGCTTTGTTACGGGCAACAACCCCAAAGATGCGAGCACCGCCTCGAACTCCACCTTTCAACAGAACTGGGTAAAGCATATTGTTCAAAAGTGGGGAGCCGCGAACAGCGGAGGTGTGCGTTACTATATGATGGACAACGAGGCGAGCATCTGGTTTAGCACGCACAGGGACGTGCGCCCTATTGGTCTGAAAATGGATGAAATGCGTGACAAAATTATAGATTATGCGGGCAAAATCAAAGCGGTAGACCCAACGGCTCTGATTGTGGGACCCGAAGAGTGGGGGTGGAGCGGCTACCTTCTTAGCGGCTTTGACCAACAGTACGGCAACCTACACGGTTGGGCGAACCTACCTGACAAAGCCGCGCATGGCAACCAGGACTATATGCCCTACCTTTTGAGTGAACTCCATAAAAACGAAGTGAGTACGGGACAACGGCTTCTCGACGTTTTTAGTCTCCATTTCTATCCTCAAGGCGGCGAATTTAGTAACGATATCAGTAACACGATGAAGTTACGGCGCAATCGCTCTACTCGCGCACTTTGGGATGCGAACTATGTGGACGAGAGCTGGATTAGTACGCAAGTGCAGTTGATACCTCGCATGAAGCAGTGGGTTGCCTCCTCGTATCCGGGGCTGAAAACCGCGATAACCGAGTACAACTGGGGGGCGGAAGGCAGTATCAACGGAGCGACCGCTCAAGCCGATATTCTGGGCATCTTTGGGCGTGAAGGGCTGGATATGGCGACACGCTGGGTGACACCCGACGCAAGTACGCCCACCTATAAAGCGATGAAGATGTTTCGCAACTACGATGGCTTTAAATCCGGCTTTGGCGATACGAGCGTACAGGCTATCGTTCCGAACCCCGATAATGTTTCAGCGTTTGCGGCTATTCGCACGGTAGACGGTGCATTAACCGTCATGGTTATTAGTAAATACCTAAGCGGCAATACGAAGACTACCCTCTCTCTCGCGAACTTCGCGCACAACGGATCCGCGCAGGTATATCAACTCACCGCCGCTAACGCCATACTGCACCTCTCAGACATCGCAGTGGTGGGTAATAGTTTAGCGGTAACGGTTCCACCGCAGAGTATTACGCTCTACGTATTCCCGCCTACCGGCGTGAATAACACGTTTACCTCTTCGGCAACAGCCTCGCCTGCCAGCATCTCTATAGGCACACAGACAACCCTTAGTGTGAAGGTTAAGTGTACTGCCGGGGCACTTACTAATGGCATTGTAGATGTGGAGATATACGACCCGAATGGCGTATTGGTAGCGCAACAGCTCTACACAGGACAAAACATCGCTGTAGGAAAGACCATCACCTACAAGCCTGTATGGACGGCTTCTGGTGCAAGCGGTAAGTACACGGTGGCGGTAGGCGTTTTCGGTGCGAACTGGACTCCCAACTACCACTGGCGTACCTCCGTTACCACCATTACGGTTACCAGTAGCGATACGTCACAGTATAACTTTGAAGGAGGTACACAAGGCTGGGTCTCTTCAGGAGGCATGATTAGTGGAGTTGCAACTTCGAGCGTACAGGTCTTTGCTGGGGCTAAATCTCTGGCAGTAAACTTCAATGGTAGCGGTGCAGACGCACAGCAGGTACTTGTATCCGCTCCTGTTACTCCCGCAGGAAAGACTATTACCTTCCATCTCTGGTTCCCTTCTGGTAGCGCAATCAGCGCGATACAGCCCTATGCACTAGAGGGGGCTGGCGGTGGGTGGGCATGGACGGGCAATTGGCAGTCTACCGCGAACCTCACGCCCAACGCATGGAACACCATCAAGGTTACGCTTCCTGCGAACGCCGTTACACCTCTTAACCAGATAGGCGTTCAGTTCTTTACGAGCGGTGCGTGGACGGGTACCTGCTATGTGGATACCGTAGGTTGGTAGAAAAACGGGGCGTGTGATCAGTATTACGCGCCCCTATTCGCGCAACTTTGCCCTTCCCAATCTGGTCAATGTACCGTAACCTACGGACGGAGGGAACCCTGTTTGCCTGATAAAATACTACAACGTCTTCTTCGTGATGCCGCCACACCTGAACTCATCGAAGTCCTTTCAGAACGTCTTTCGCTGTCAGATTTACAGTCGCTACTGCTTGAGGTATATAAAGCGCGGGCAGGTCAAGTGCGTCCAAGCCATCTACTTGAACAGTACGAGCGAAATCGCTTCGTCAAGCCATCCCAAGCATCACCGCGAACACTCTTAGAGTTTGACAGCCTCGCCTTTGAGCTATGCACTTCTCGCTTCGAGTCAATCGAACTCTCTCCTGTTTGCCCCTTAGGAACCATCTCTTGTGTATCCAATCTGAGTCAGAATAACACTCTCTCCACCATACGAGGCACAGAGGTTCTCTCCGACTCAACGAACGCTCTCGCATTGGAGTGTGCTGTTAGGCGGCGGGAGGCTCTTAAACACACGGACACTAAGACCAAGATTGTACGGCTATGTGCGAGCCATCGCCTCGTCCGCACGCAAAAGAGCCAGAATCCAGCGATGCTGGCACACTTTCGCCTTTTCGCGCTCTGTAGCGCAGGGCGTGACGAGGGCGATTACAAGTTTGAGACAAGAGAGTTGGCGGAGCATATCCGCCTCTACCTAACGCTACTGGGTACATTGAAAGCGAGAGGGTACGCGATACAGAGCTGTAGAGTTGCGCTAACTGACTTTGATGACAGGAGGTTGAGAAGGCTCGAAAGTAAGGTGCTTTCTCCGCTTAGGAATGAGTTTGCGGAGACACTGTTTGAGTTCGCACAAGAGCGCACGACAGGGCGCAGCTACTATGGGACTGCCTGCTTCCATATTTACGTAAAGAGCGCACAAAACGAGGAGTATCAGATTTGTGATGGTGGGATGACGGACTGGACTCAACAGATCATGGGTAACCGAAAAGAGAGGCTCTTTATAAGTGGGATGGGTTCGGAGCGACTTGCCACACTTTTTGAGCGATAGTTGTTTGAGTATCGGCTCAGAAGTCGTTTTGTGTGCTGATTGGGGGGTAAGATAAGCATTCGCGGAAAGCCAGTGCCCCGAAAAACGCCGTAACATATACCCATTTGACAATACCTTCGCCAACGGATGGCTTGAAATCTCATCTGGCGGGGTAGTTTTTGGTGTTGTTCCTCTTGTTTTCGGCTCTTGTCGTAGCCTCATTCTGAGGTCATAGCGGCGTGTTTTTGG
>JAPLCR010000159.1 GCA_026392135.1 Armatimonadota bacterium | reverse complement strand
CTCACCACGAAAGTGCCCCTCTGGGTTGACAAGCCTCAACCCTCCCACCGCCTTGACGCTCCCTCGTTCGGTGCTATAGTCTACACTCTGGGCTTTTAGAACGGTGAGCCCAAGTGCGGGGGTAAGCGGTGCTGTGGTGCCTTTAGGCGGCAGGGGCTTAAAACGAACAATAACGTCTCCCTCTGCCTGAAACGACCCCTTGCCCATCGACCAGTGCAACTGCTTAAAATCGCTGACCGCAATCCGTCCTGTTTTGGGGGCATTTACAATCGGTGCAGGGGCTTTCGCGCTAGGGGCGTTCTCCTCCGCTTTGCAGGGCGTAGTGAGAGCGAAGCACAAAACAGAGGCGGTAATAGAGAGTGATAGATGTCGTCGCGTCAAAGAGTCTGCCTTGCGTTTTGATTAGGGATAGTCATCGTCGAAGTCTTGTACAATTTTTTCCTCTGAACGCCTGTCGGCGGGTAGTAGGGTTCGGAAGAACTCCTCGTCGTAGGTTCTCGTCTTCACTACGACGGGCATAGGCACGGCGTGACCGAATATCAGGGCTTGCTGACGAGTCTCAAGGCTTGCCAACACGTTGCGGAGGCTGCTCGCCCCGTGTACGCCCGTAAGAACCGCGTTTATGTCCTTCTCATCGTCCAGTAGGCAACAGATTTTCGTGCCGACCTGCGAAAGTATCTCATCGTCTATCTGACTGGGGCGCTGGTCTACGATGAGTAGCGTCACGTTGTACTTCCGCATCTCACGCGCTATGGTTCCGAAGATGGTCTGCTCTGCGAGTTGGGGCGTAAGGAACTTATGCGCCTCCTCAATGGTGATGACCAGAGGCTTGGGCGGCGGGCTGTCTGAGCCTAACGCCACTTCGGTCATCTCGCGGTACTTCTCATGGATGAGCCGCGTTAGGATGTTCACGACGAGCATATACTGGATGGGGCGGTCAAACTGCCCAAACTCTAGTACCACATGATACCCGCTTTGGAGTTCTCTGAGTATCGTATTCACCGCGTTATCCTGTTTTGAGAGGTTTGGGAGGAGAAAAGTTTCACAATCCTTTGCAAGCCGTTGCAGTCGCCGCTGTAGAGCCGACATTGCGCCGTGATGTACGTTGTGGTTCTCTACATACTCTTTGAGGTCGTCGTTGTCCATTTCGAGAAACTTTTCGAGCCAGTTCTCCTTCCACTCGCTGATAAGGCTGTAGCAGGTCTCCACCGTCGTAGCGGGTAGGTTCAGCTCTTTCTGTAGCAGAAGAATGTCCTCCGCCGTTATCTGACTGTAGGGTATCTGCACTACGTAGTCGTGTGGGCGGCGCGTTCGCCGGGCGTGCGCTTCATCGAGCGTAAATATCTTTACCCGACTTCCGAAGTGCTGTTTTAGCCCCTTCGTCTTGCGCGAACCGCCCTCCTGAGTCCCCTCCCAACCGTACTCGCTGTGCATATCGAAAATCAGGTTGACGGCGTTGTTCGCCTTGATAACTCCGCAGTGGCAGAGGCGCGTGAGGAAGGTTTTCCCTGTGCCGCTCTTCCCGAATATCGCGTTGGAACGCTCTACCCAACGGTCTAGGTTGAGGCAGACGGGGGTGTCCATATCCAGCGGCTCCCCGACATGGAAGAAACTGCCGTGCGGGCTATCTTCACGCCCGAAGACTCGCGCTACATCGTCGCTGGTCGCCTCGAAGACGGGGCTAAAGTGGGAGGGTATAGTCTTGATGGGGAGGAGTTCGTCCTGACTTTCGGACGTGACGCTGTTCGGTATCATCAGCATAGGGCGCATCTTGACGATACCGAACGTGTTGATTCCGCGCAGAACGGTCTGCGTGAGCGTGTCCTCCTTGCGCGGCGGCGTGATAAGGAATCCGGAGTGGGAGGCGGAGAGTTGCACGTCGTTGAGCATGGCGAAGTAGCGGTTTCTGTCGCCGCGAATCACCATGAACTTGCCCACGCGAAGGTCTTCGATACTCTTTCCCTCCGCGAGGCGTATGTCCAGCCCCTCCGAGAGGGAACCGCGCACGATAACGCCGACCTCTTCCGCCTCTATTTCGTTGTTCGGCTTTCCAAAATCGCCCAAGTGGGATGTCCTTCCGCCCTAACGCTTTCGCGCAAGCATTACGCCATCGCCAATAGGCACGAGGCTAGAGGTCACACGCTCATCAGCGTGTACTTTTGCGTTCAGAGCGCGAATCGCTACCGTGTCGTCGTCCTGCGCGGTCTCGTCAATCACGCGCCCATGCCACAGCGTGTTGTCTACCGCGATAAGCCCGCCTTGGCGAAGTAGGATAAGCGCACGCTCGTAGTAGAGGTCGTAGTTATTCTTGTCCGCATCTATGAAAGCGAAATCGAACGTCCCCGCCTGTCCCTCCGCGATAAACCTATCCAGAGTCTCCACGCCCGGCGCAAGGTTCAACACAATTTTGTGTGATACTCCCGCCTCTGCCCAGTAGCGTCGCCCGATAGAAGTCCACTCGTCGCTCACGTCACAGGCGTACACCTTTCCGTCTTCTGGCAGGGCGCTCGCTACAACCAACGAACTGTAGCCCGTGAACACTCCGACTTCGAGGGTCTTTTTTGCGCCGATAAGTTGTACCAGAAGCGCCATAAACGAGCCTTGGTCGGCGGCAATCTGCATTACGCCCATCGGCAGGTGGCTGGTCTCTTCGCGTAGACGGCGCATTACGTCGGTCTCGTGTAGAGAGACGGAGAGTAGGTAGTCGTAGAGCGCTTCGTCTACGTTGGTGGTGCGTTTCAGCATAACTTGGGAACTCCTTTGGAGGGGTGGGTAATTGGGGACAAATTAACACTGTCTTCCCCACTATTCGCCTTGCATCAACCCGTTTCCTGCTGTATCTGAGTTCACAAGCAACCTGTATCGGATTTGATAGACAGAACGCTACAAAAAAAGAGATACTTAGCAGTACAATATAGTAGTAATTCAGGTAATTTTAGCGGCTTTTCAGCCGAAAATAGTTGCGGGAACGAATGTTTGTGTGTGTTATCACGGATGAGAGGTTTACCAAAGGAATGAATTCAGCCGG
>JAPLCR010000677.1 GCA_026392135.1 Armatimonadota bacterium | reverse complement strand
CTTAGATTGGGCAGTGTTTGCACAACAAAAAACTCTAGAACAGGCGCACCTTGTAAATCCCTATGAAGAAGACCCTGAAACCTTGTTCGAGTGGGAAGAGGCTTCACCCGGAGAAATACATATTAAGGCGGTGAGTGGCAATGAGAGAGCAGAAAGGGCACTTAGCTCTTCCAAAAAGTATCTAGGGTTAAATCGGGATACGCTCTGCAAGTCGCGTTATGAACAGTACAGGACGATAGCCCTTTTTTACGCTATTTTTCAAAAAGCGGCTCCCGTCTCGCCAGAACACAAAATGGCAGAAGCGATTTTACGGGAGGCAGTTTCAGGCGACAAGAAGTACACAGGAATGTGCCGTTATTTCATTCGCAAGGTGTGGGGCTTACCATTTTAAGTTTTGTCCTCGTTTTGAGGAGAAAGGGTCTGTATGATAATGCTGATTCGTAGCTTTCAGAGGCTCACACGAGCTATTTTCTTGCAGGGCTTGTGCGCCCTTCTGCTACTGCTTCCCGCACTCGCATTCGGGCAAGTAACCCCCTACAAGGTCGCAGATCACTACTCCAAATTTGAGGCGTATATTCCGATGCGAGATGGGAAGCGCCTCTATACGGTGATATTTACGCCAAAAGAGCGGGGCGAAAAGCCTTACCCTTTTATGCTCATGCGTACCTGCTACAGTATTCCCTATGGAGCCAGTAATTTCCCTTCGCGATTGGGTCCCTCCAAACAGCTGATGGAGACAGGATGTATCTTCGTCTATCAGGATGTGCGCGGAAAGTTCATGTCGGAAGGTGAGTGGGTGGAGGTTCGCCCCCTTCAGAAGCGGTATAGCAAAAAAGAGGACATAGACGAGAGTACCGACACCTACGACACAGTAGACTGGGTTGTAAAATCGGTTCCGAACAACAACGGGCGCGTGGGTATCTGGGGTATCTCCTACCCTGGATTCTATGCCGCAATGGGAGCCATCAACGCACACCCTGCCGTTGTCGCCTCCTCGCCTCAAGCCCCCGTCTCCGAGTGGTTTATTGGCGACGACCCGCACCGTAACGGCGCGTTTATGCTCCTCGATGTCTTCTTCTTCTATGGGGGAACGGGGCGATTACGTGAAAAGCCCGGTATGAGTATGCAAGGGGCATCGCTTAGCCTCGGTAGCTACAAAGACTCCTATCATCTCTTTCTGGACATGGGGGCACTTCCTGCGGTAAATGAGAAGCAGTACAAAGGGCAAATCCCTTTCTGGAACGACCTAATGGCGCATGGAACGTATGACCAGTGGTGGAAGGATAGAAGCGTACCGCCGCGTATGAAGAACATCAAACCTGCTATGCTGGTAGTGGGCGGCTGGTTCGATGCTGAGGATATGTACGGCGCGTTGAACCTCTATCAGGCGACGGAGAAGCAAAATCCTACGGGGCAGAACAATCTCGTTATGGGACCATGGTCTCACGGCGGCTGGTCGGGAGGCGATTTCGCTTCGTTTGGCGACATAGATTTTGGCTCGAAGACGGGGGCGTACTATCGTGATAACATTCTAACCCCCTTCTTTATGTACCACTTGAAGGGCGAAGGTAATCTCAATCTTGCAGAAGCGACGAACTTTATGACGGGTGCGAACGTGTGGAAAACCTACCCCGCCTGGCCCCCCGCCGACACAAAAGAAAAAAGCCTCTATCTACAGCCCGGGAAATCGCTCAGTTGGAAGGCTCCCACACAAGACGGTGCCTCAACAGAGTATGTAAGTGACCCTGCTAACCCCGTTCCCTATTCGGCTGCCGCCATGAAGCAGATGGGGCGCGACTCGCGTTACCTGATTGAAGACCAGAGGTTCGCAAGCGAACGTTCCGACGTGATAACCTTCCAGACCGAACCCCTGCAAGAGGACGTTACGACGGCGGGACGGCTTTTCGCCGACCTGTTCGCTAGTACGACGGGCACGGATAGCGACTTCGTAGTCAAGCTGATAGATGTGCTTCCCAACGATACGCCCGACTTTCAGGGCAAGAAGATGGGTGGCTATCAGATGCTAGTGCGCGGAAACATCCTACGTGGCAAGTTCCGCCAGAGTTTCGAGAAGCCCGTCGCTTTCAAGCCCGGCGAGGTAACGCCCGTCTCCTTTGAACTACAGGATATCTGCCACCGCTTCAAAAAGGGACATCGTATCATGGTGCAGATACAGAGTAGCTGGTTCCCGCTAGTAGACAGAAACCCGCAAAAGTTTGTAGACATCTACCATGCACAAAACTCCGATTTCCAGAAGGCAACTACGCGCATCTTCCACAGCGCAAAATACCCATCGCGCCTACGCCTAAGCGTGGAGGAGGGAAAGTAAACTCATGGAGCAAGCGCACATCGCAACGGCGCGAGGGCAGTACAACGAGGATGGCTTCTATGTCGTTCCGCAAGTCGTTTTCCCGAAGGAGATGGTGGCGAACGCCGTAGCGGGCATGGATGCCATTCGACGCGGGGAGTACGATACAGGCATCGCTCCTCGCCCCTCCCCTTGGAATCCTGGTGACGACCTGAACCAGCTATGCAAGATAGAGCAACCGCAATTCGCGAATCACGCAATACGCGAACTCCTAACCTACCCCGCGCTCGGCGAGTGGGCTTCCGCAATCACGGGCGCGTCGGGGGTTCAACTCTGGTGGGTACAACTGCTCTATAAACCCACGACTCCAGAGGGGGCATCTCTCAAGACAAATGTGGGCTGGCATCAAGACAGGCACTACTGGGGAGTGTGGGAGGAGGGAAGTGAGCTCTTTACCGCGTGGATTGCGCTCTCTGATGTAGAGGAGGACTGCGGACCTATGCAGTTTGTGCGTGGCTCACACAAATGGGGGTTTCGGAATGAGGGCGATTTCTTCGCGCAGAACCTTGCGGCTCAGAGAGAGGGTATCTCCACACCTGTAGGCGAGACGTGGGAAGAGGTTTCAGGGGCGATACCCGCGGGCGGAGTCACTTTCCACCACAATCTGACCTTTCACGGCTCACAGGCGAACGTGTCGGGCAGACCGCGACGTAGCTTCGCCGTGCATCTACGAACTCAAAACTCGCGTCCCATTGGAGATAGGCGGGAAGGGCTGTCCGAATTTATAGACGACAGAACACTCTGCCCCGTCATCTACGGCAAGATGTAGCATTTTGAGGTCGGCGCATATTTAACTGAGAGAACCTATTAGAAGGAGTATTTTGACATGACACGACGTAAAAAAGTAGTAGCCATAAGCCTTGCTCTCACATTGTTGACGGGGACAGTCGCCTCCGCGCAGTTCGGAGATCTGCTCAAAGGGGGCGGAATAGCCTTCCTCGTCTCCAAGTTCGGAAAAGACATCAACAAAGCCATCAACAAAATCACCAAAACAGAGGATCGCACCGAAACCTACGCCACAAAGGTTGTACCTATTATCTCAGTAGGAAGCGGTAAAGAGGCGGGAGCCTGTCAGATAATGGGAGCCCCTGAAGCGATAGACAAAGTACAGGCAGTCGCACAGCTAGAGGGTAAGGTCAGCATACTCAATGTACGTATGCGGGGTCTCATCCCGATAGAGGGCAAAGACGTAAGCCACTTAAAGCGCGTTGTGGGGGTGGGCGTGAGCGGACTCATAGACGTAAAACTGTAGCGACAAAGGGGAGAGATTATACCGATAAGAAGAGCGGTTCAATTTCTAGGGTTGGGGTATCGCCCATACTCGGTGGGAAGTCCACCAGGGAAGCGCTCTTTTAGTCGGGGTAGCTTGCGGTCAGGTTGCGCTATCTTCTCCCAAAGAATATCACTGCACCGAACTGCAAACTCTACATTACCGTGCATGAAAACGTAGAACTCAAGCCTATGCTCTACCCCCCCATTCTCTGTAATATCCAACTCGTGGCGGGCTAGGTCAGCATCGTGGTCGCTTTGAGCCAACATCGTACTCCGTGCTAGTCGCGCTAGCGTTCTCTCGTCATCGGTAGTTATCTCCGCGTCTTTGTAGGTGAGTACCCAGTCAAAATAACCATCAGGAATATTGCCGCAACGCAGAGCGAGAGTAAGGTCTTTTCCGCTTCGGCTACGGCTAACTTTGATGATAAGACCGTCCTCCGTTCCGTACTCTTCGCCTATCGCGATAACGCGAGGGGGCAACACAGCGCGTAGACCATTGAGATGGTTTTCGCGGTCTTGAAAATGCCGTTTCACTGTCTCTATAGCTTCGTCGTTTTCGGGATAGGGAAATTTCATCGCTAAATCTTCCTCAATGAAAAAAGGGTTCGCCCCAAAGTCTGGAGCGAACCTCTTTTCAAAAAGATACTACGGGTTAGCGGTTTTCGCGAGCTTCCGCCTGACGCTTCGCACGCTGTATTTTGCGAAGACGAGCGGCGGCTTCCCTGCGACGCTTATCGCTGGGTTTTTCATAATGCTCATGGGCGCGGAAATCCTTGAGAATACCGCTCTCCATGGTCATCTTCTTAAATTTACGAAGGGCACTGTCAATGTTGTCACCCTGTTTGAGATTAACTTGAGCCAAAAGCCTCTATCCTTTCCCACCAATGTGAGTTGAAGAAAATTGTTGCGATATCGCACTACCTTTTAGTATACCAGAACATTTTTATTTTCGGCACATTTTATTAAGACTCCCTGAAAAAGTTAAGACAGACGGGTGCTTCCCCAAAACACTGTCCGTATTTCAATAAGAAACCGCTCTTATCATGCAGGAAATCCCACTCCTTTGTGCGAATCTTCCTAATGAGTTATCTGTGCAAGGTAACAAAAACTCTCTCAAAAAGGAGACCTCTATAATGGCTACGACACTAGGGCGTGCGGCTCTGCTTTTGGAGCCGGGACAGCCCGTCTCGGTGGAAATTGACGCTCCCGGTCCCAATGAGGTATTGATTCGGGTAGTGGCAAGCGGGGTCTGTCATACCGACCTCCATGTTAAGAACATGAATGGGTTAGGCATGAACTTCCCGATTGTACTGGGGCATGAGGGCGCGGGGTATGTGGAGCAGGTGGGAGAGGGTGTGACACACCTTGTTCCCGGTGACCCTGTAGTTATTGCCTACCGTGCCCCCTGCGAGCAGTGCCCGGCGTGTAAGCGTGGCGACCTACGCCGCTGTTGGATGGCTCTCCGCCCCAAACTGCGTATCAAACGCAAAAAAGACGGTGCCACCTGCGCTCAAGTTTTGCGGTGTGGAACTTTCTCAACGCACACGGTGGTGCATAGCAAAGCCGCCATCAAAATGCCCGCTAATATGCCTTTAGAGAAAGCCTGTCTTATTGCGTGCGGTGTGGTGACTGGTGTCGGAGCGACATTCAACACCTCTCCGGTATACGCAGGGGCAAACGTTGCGGTTATCGGATGCGGGGGCGTTGGGTTGAGTGTGATACAGGGAGCGAAACTGGCGCACGCAAACAAAATCATCGGCGTGGATGTCAACCCCGTCAAACTGAAATGGGCAAAAGACTTTGGCGCAACTCATGTTGTGAATGCAAGAGACGGAGACCCCGTAGCGGCGGTACGCGCACTGGCGGATGGCGTAGGCGTAGATTTCGCTTATGAGGCGGTCGGAAAACCTATCTGTATTGAACAGGCGGTCAAAATGCTCGCTTATGCAGGCACGGCAACCCATATTGGGCTTCCCGAAGATAACGCTTCTGTCAATCTTGACCTCTCGGATATGGACACTGGAGTCTACTGGAATAAAGCCTGCCTGCGCGTCTGTCATGCAGGAGACACGCTTCCCTCCTACGACTTCCCACTTCTTGCTCAACTCTACCTACAAAAGAAACTCGATTTGGACAGCATGGTGACTAGCATTATCACGCTGAACGATGTTGAGGATGCCTTCCATGAAATGGAGACAGGCAACGTGATACGCTCAGTGATCCACCTGGGTTAAAGTCTGTAGCGATACAAAATGAGAGTAGCCTATCCAGTGTTTGGATAGGCTACTCTCATTTGTAACACAAGAGGCTTTTAGCCACCGTAACGCCGCGCCGCGTTTTTCGCTTTGCGGATGAAGACCAGTACATTGGGGCTGACAGGGGTCTGGACGTTGAGTTCCACACCCGGCATCAGTACAATGCGTCGCCATTCGTCCCCGGGCTGGTTGTCTTTTGGTTTCAGACGACCTTTATCCTCTTCGGATAGCTCAGTAGGTACCGCTTTTGCAGTTTGGAGTGGGCTTATTCGCCGCGCATTGAGGGTACGTCGGTTTGCAAGCACACGCGCCAAAAATGAGCGGTTAGAGGACTCATTAGCGTCTAGCTCTGGTAGAGCGACAGGTGGCGTGGTCTCTGCGTCTCCGTCTTGGGAAACAGGCTCGCCAGCAGCGAGAAGGTAGTACACCTCTTCGTAGCTAAGACCTTCCATCTGCTCTTTTATGGCATGAAGGGGAAGAAATGCGCTTTTTAGGCGCACGATAAGTTGAAGACGATGAAGATGCTCGTTAGCGTATAAGGCATAACGTCCGCGTGATTCCGGTGGAGGCAGTATACCTTCTGTAGTATAGTACCGGATAGTGCGAGGCGTGATACCCGTAGCGTCGCCAATCTCTTCAATCGTGTAAAGCATTTGTTCCATATAGTTTGTTCTCCCAATAGGTGAAATTTTTGCGGACTATGAGTGGCAAAAATAGTACAGTCCTATTTCACCCTATTATTAGGAATAATTTTACCCTATACAAATAGCCTTGTCAATCTCTTACGACACGCATGTTGCAGGAATTCAGTCTTTCTACTCGCTTTGCAGAGTACTTAGATAGAAATATTGGATGATCTCTACTGAGCATAGGGGGGTAAGCTTCCTAGATCCGTTCCGTCTGGCAGAACACGCAGTCCCCCAAAGCGCACGGCGCGCACCACACTAGGAGAGCGTATAGGAGTCAGCACCCCGAACTGGCGGCGACGGAAATCAAGGGTTTCCAGTAGCCCTAATCCCAAGAGTTTCCCATCCCCTCCTTCCTCAAGCCAAGGTCTTGCCCATAAGTCTCCGCATAGTAGACCCGATAGCTCTGTCCGAAAGCCTGATTGATAAACTTTAGTATGTGAGCAGGAACAGGAGTTCCCCCACCTAACCACGTTCCAAACAGACCTACCTCTTCAAAGGAGTAGGTGTGTTGCTCTACATTTTGGAAGTAGGTCGCAAACTTCATAGTACGGCGTATCTTCCTTAGTTGTGCCGGCTTTTGGGCTATCTCTTCTGGTACCGGAGGGGTGTGTAGTGTCACATTACGGTGGCTTAGCGGTGTTAAAATGGGTGCTAACTCTGCTCTCCTCTGTAAGGCTACGATATGCACAGGCTGTAGCAGGTCAGAGAGAGTGTGATAGAGCGTCCGCGCTCCCATGCCGTACTGATAGCCGCTCGTGTCTACAATAAGATGTCCTTGCTGAGCCATTTTTGCAAGGCGAACAATGGCAGCAGTGTACTCCAGCAAGCTACCTACCGGGCTGGTTCTCCCAACAAAAGCCAGGGCATTGGGCGTAAGGTCGGAGAGAGAGGCGAAGGGTCTCACGGGCAATGCCAACCCCACACAGGTGGGAGGACCTATCTCAGACTGTCCTAAATCGGCATCTAAAAGTGCAACGTGCTCGCCTGCCACTATCAACCTGTTCGCTAGAAGGCGGGTAAAAGTCGTCTTTCCGACATCCGTTCCCCCTAAGATGAGGGTTGTGCCGGGTGCTTTCAGAATGGTCGTAAAGACATCCTCCCACTCTACGTACATACCTTGCGTTTCAAGACCTACCATAAAGCATTTGGGCGATTTTGCTCAATGAGAGGCATGGGATTCGCTTTACCCGTCAACATTAGTCTACCCTGAACCACGCTAACCTCATTTACCACCATCGGGAACGAGAGTTGAGAGAGGTCTACTGCATTTTCAATACGCCTCTTGAGGAATTGAAGCACGCGCCCCGTAAAGGGAATACCCACGACGCGAAGACGTGCGGTATCGAGTTCTATTATTGCAGGTCCCTTAATGAGTAGAGACCCCGAAATCTCAAAAGGTATCCCCACTCCCAATACCACCCGTTCACCTCTAATCAGAACGGTATTTTCGAGAAGCTGGAGGCGGATTTTGCGAAGGGATTCACCATCAATCACCTCATCTACAATAAACTCATTGAGGTTCTTTTCGCCAATAGTGAGTGTGAAGTCGGTCTCGCGGATTTTGCGAAGCTTGTGGCTGTCAGTATCTACCTCCACCCCTTTAAGAGTAAGCGACAGGTGGTCGAGAATCAGTCCGTTTCGGAAGCGGACATCCCCCCCCTCAATACTGACGCGGGCAAGCTTGCCTTGGAGCGTGCGCTCCCAAGCACTGTCTACTCGAACGGTATACGATTTTGCAGGACCCAGAACCTCTGGTAACGCTTGGCGGATGCGACTCTCCGCTGTGCGGTTGATAGGGCGTGTACACCCAGACAAGAGTATTCCCAGTACGAGTAAGAGTAGGTAAGGTAGAGTGGGTCGTTTCATAGTGCTTGGAGGTCTCCTTCACACTTGTAGAAAAGTGTGAGCAGGATTCAATGGGTGTTTTAACCAATTAGATTTTAGCAGATATTCAAACTATTTTGGAGGTGAGCTTTTGGTACAGATTGTAGCGACAGCACCGGGCAGGTGTGGAATAGTAGGGAATCCTTCGGATATGTATGGCGGCTCTGTCCTCTATTGCTCTGTGCAGGAGAGGGCGGAGTGCCGTTTACTGACGGATACGGACGCGCTGACAGTAACGAATGATGGCGAGACTGCGGTGTTTCGGAGTCATCAGGACTTACAGCTCCAAAAGGACAAACTAGATGTGGCTCGTGCCGTCCTGACATGGTTTGAGGTAGACCCCGCACTAGCACGTTTCAGCCTTCACCTCAAGACGGATATTCCCATGCGGGCGGGTATGGCTGGCTCTACCGCTCTTTTGGCGACGATTGTGGGAGTGATGGACAGTTATTTGGAGCAAAACAGTACATCCTATCATCTGGCAGAGACTACGCGCAAAGTGGAGAACCGTGTAATGGGGATTTTGTGCGGCTTGCAAGACCAGCACATGGCGGTCTTTGGCGGACTGAACTTCATGGACTATTTTGGTAAGGAGCAGCTTGAGCAGAGGGATGATGAGCCTCTTGCGACGATAGAGCCGCTAGGTACTCTCTTTCCAAATCCACCGCTTATTCTGGCAAACACAGGGGTTCAACACGATTCCGGCACGGTGCATCGCTCTCCGCGCCTTCGCTGGTTGGATGGCGATCCTGTGGCAAGGCGGAACTTCACGCGTATCGCAGAGTTGGCACGCCGGGGCAAGCGTGCATTAATAGAACGGGATTGGGGTACGCTAGGCGCGATGATGGATGAGAACCACGCGCTAGTCTCTGAGTTGGGCGGGTCAGGAGAAGTAAACGACCGCTTGATTCGTGCGGCGAAAAAGGCAGGAGCGCACGGCGCAAAGTTGGCAGGAGCGGGCGGAGGCGGTACGATTATCGCCCTTACCGAGAACCCAGAGGAGTTGGGGAAAGCCCTTCTCTCCGCGGGGGCAGAGAGGCTACTTTTCCCCAAACCTGTACCGGGCTTGACCGTTACGCAGGTGGAGTAGTTTCAACAGAAACAACTCCACAGCAGGCGGTAATCACCTTTCATATCCCCTCCCCGCGCATAGAGTGTGAGAGAGGGATGCAGTGAGGTTCAAATTCAAGAGCCTCACTGTGCTGTATCGCACTGTGTACTGCTTCTCCTCGCATCTCCCAAGGCTTTTCTGCTCACAGCATTGATCTCGCCCACTACGAGGAGAGGGCTCTACCTGAAGCCGTTTTGGGGTACAATGGAACCATCAAAACCCCTATTACGACACCCATTTTGTAAGGAGCCTTCAACGAACCCATGTCCCTGACAGAAACACCGTTTCAGTGCGTCACCTCTCAGTATGAAGCACTGCGTGCTATTGACCCCGATGTTTACGAGCTTACCGTTCAAGAGACTCGCCGTCAATCTAGTCTAATTCGCCTTATACCCTCCGAAAACTACACCTCTGCCGCCGTCATGCAGGCGATGTCCACCGTCTTCTGCAACAAATACTCGGAAGGGTATCCCGGCAAGCGTTACTATGAGGGCAATGAATTTGTAGACGGCATTGAGGAGCTCGCCCGCGAACGCGCCAAAGCACTGTTTGGCGCAGACCACGCCAACGTGCAGACCAACAGCGGTTCGCCCGCGAATATGGCGGCGTACTTTGCACTGATGAAGCCCGGAGAGAAGGTGATGGGAATGCACCTATCTAGCGGCGGACATCTCACACACGGTCTGAACGTCAATTTTAGCGGGCTGCTCTACCACCCTGTCTACTACGGATACAGCGAGGCGCACGGAGTGACAGGGCTGAACCCAGAGACACAGCAACTAGACTACGACGAACTACGGCAAATCGCTCTGCGTGAACGCCCTAAAGTGATATTTGCCGGAGGAACCGCCTATCCCCGTATCTGGGACTTCGCAAAGTTTCGCGAAATTGCAGACGAGGTAGGGGCGTATTTAGTCGCCGACATTGCCCATATCAACGGGCTTATCATTGGTAAACTGCATCCCGACCCCGTTCCTTACGCCGATGTCGTCACCTCCACAAGCCACAAAGCGATACGAGGACCACGCGGAGGCTTTGTACTGTGCAAAGACCGTGCCATGATGGAGAACCCCGAAGAGCGGCTTGTAGACCGTATAGACAAGGCGGTCTTCCCCGGTCTGCAAGGTGGACCCCACAACAACACAATAGCCGCTCTCGCCGTCTGTTTCAAGGAGGCGGCGACGGAGGAGTTCCGCCAGTACGCCGAGCAGATTGTTAAGAACGCGAAGGCTCTCGCACAGGCTCTACTCGATAGGGGATTCTCGCTAGTGACGGGGGGAACTGACAATCACCTTATCTTGATAGATGTAATGAAGTCGCGCAAAATTCCCGGTAAGCCTTTTGCCAAAGCACTCTACGAGGCAGGGCTGGAGACAAACTTTAACTCGGTTCCCAACGACCCGCGCAAGCCCTTCTCGCCAAGCGGACTTCGCATCGGAACCCCGGCGGTCACCTCACGCGGATTTCAGGAGGCGGAGATGGCTCTGATTGCGGACTGGATGGATAGGGTTGCAGGGGCGTGCCGTAAAGAGGGGAAAACCTATGTCTTTGATGAGCCCGCTCTGCGCCAAATTCGAGGAGAGGTGACAGACCTCTGTACAAGCGGCGCATTTCCCATTCCAGGGATCGACTTCTAAAGACGGGTGCCATTGGTGGCAAAAAACCACTTCGCATGGTCTCCCCCTCCAAAACAGGGGGGAGAGCCTCTGTTTGTGGTATGAACTACGCCTACAGATTCAGCAACGTAAGGAAAGGGAAGTTGAAACGGTGAGCAAGCCACTGGTTGGAGTGATTATGGGATCTAAGTCGGACTGGGAGACCATGCAAAATACGGCAAACACACTAGACTCACTCGGTGTGCCGTATGAGGTCAAGGTCGTATCAGCACATAGAACCCCCGATCTACTGTTCGAGTATGCAGGCTCGGCGGAAGAGAGAGGTTTGGAAGTGATTATCGCGGGTGCAGGAGGTGCGGCACACCTACCGGGCATGGCGGCAGCGAAAACAGCACTTCCCGTTATCGGCGTACCGGTAGAATCGAAAGCCCTGAAGGGCATGGATTCCCTGCTCTCTATCGTTCAGATGCCTGCAGGCATCCCCGTTGCAACAGTTGCGATTGGGCGAGCGGGTGCTATCAACGCCGCACTACTCGCGACCTCTATTTTAGGAAACAAATACCCAGAGTTTCGTACTGCGCTACACACTTTTCGTGACAACCAGACTCAAACCGTTCTGGACAACCCAGACCCAAAAGAGGCACTATGAAAGTAGGAGTAATTGGCGCAGGACAGCTGGGGCGTATGATTGCGCTGGCAGGGATCCCTCTAGACATTCAGTTCTGCTTCCTAGACCCCGCTCCCAACAGTCCCGCAGGGCAGTTTTGTGAACATATTCTATCACCCTTCGACGACCTCGACGGCTTGACGCATCTAGTAAAGAGTTGTGATGTGGTGACTTATGAGTTCGAAAATGTTCCAGTAGAGGCGGCAGAGTTTTTGGCACAGCGCGTCACACTCTCTCCTCCTCCCAATGCGTTGGCAGTAGCACAAGACCGACTCAGCGAGAAGACACTCTTTGTTCAGCAAGGCATGGAGGTTCCTCCTTTCCGCAAAGTGGATACGCTTGAAGAGCTGGAGAGCGCCGTGAAGGATCTGGGGCTTCCTGCGGTTCTCAAAACGCGGCGCATGGGCTATGACGGGAAAGGGCAGGCGGTTTTGCGCTCACCAGAGGATGTAGAAACGGCTTGGGAGCAACTGCAAGGCGTTCCGCTTATCCTTGAAGGGTTCGTACATTTCGAGCGCGAACTCTCGCTTATTGGGGTACGCGATGCGGATGGAAACACCGTTTTCTATCCATTGGTTCAAAACACACACCGTGAAGGGATACTGCGCCTTACGCTTGCACCTGCTCCAAATGTCTCCTCAAGCCTACAAGAGAGCGCGGAAAAACTGATGAAGGGACTGATGGACACGCTCAACTATGTGGGGGTGCTAACCGTCGAACTCTTTGAAGTAGGGGGTAAGTTATTGGCAAATGAGATGGCTCCCCGTGTCCACAACTCCGGTCACTGGACAATAGAGGGAGCAGAGACGAGCCAGTTTGAGAACCATTTAAGAGCGATTTGCGGCTTGCCACTGGGTGGAACGGCGGTGCGTGGTTCCATTGCTATGCTGAATCTAATTGGCGAAGCACCTGCACACTCCGATGTCATGACCTTCCCTGAGACGCACTTGCACCTCTACGGAAAATCGCCAAGACCAGGGCGCAAAATCGGGCATATCACCCTTCTCGCCACGGACGATAGAGAGCGGGCAGAGAGAGTTAGGCGGTTAGAGCGGCTAATCGGGGTATAATAAAGATTACACTTAGGCGGAGGTGGACGCATGGCGATAGCACCCAAACAGACCCAATACCTAACTTATGAGGAGTACCTAGCGGAACCGGAAATCATGCAACGCTACGATATTCTGGACGGAGTGCGCCACTTTATGACGAATCCTACAAGATTACATCAAAGAGTACTTATGAGAATCTGCCGTATACTGACGCGGTATGAAGAAGAGAGCGGAGCAGGAGAGGCACTGATTGCCCCTTGCGACGTACTGATTCGTAAGTCACCTCTACGGACTCGTCAGCCGGATGTACTGTTTATTAGTAATGAGCGGCTTGCAGAGTGCAAGGAGGAGACAGACCCTACGCCTCTATTAGCCGCGCCTGAACTCGTGGTAGAGATACTTTCTCCGAGCGAAAACAGGCGTAGCGTTGGCGAAAAGTTGATTGACTACTGCGCTATCGGCGTGCAAGAGTGCTGGCTAGTGAGAACGGAGCCACAGAGCATAGAAGTGTTGCGCCTCACCAAAGAGGGCTTTGAAAGTGCGGGACACTATAACCCTAAAGAGACCTTTCAATCGTTGGCAATGACCAACTTGAGTGTGAGCGTGGACGAGATTTTTGCCTCGGAATAGGGTAATTAAGGATACTGACAGGAAGAAGAAGAATGGCTGACCCAAAGGGATTTTTGAAATTTGGACGAGAATTACCGTCACGACGCTCCATAGAAGAGCGTAAGAAGGACTGGTTAGAGGTCTATCTGGAGTTTCCTGAAGACAAACTGAAAAATCAGGCGGCGCGATGTATGGACTGTGGGATACCGTTCTGTCATCAGGGCTGTCCG